>JAUXBJ010000035.1 GCA_030619425.1 bacterium | reverse complement strand
TACAACTACCTGAAGACCCAGCAAGCGCACCTTGAGGCGTTGGTAGTAGGATCTTCATCTGGCGCTTCGGTTGACCTGGCCAATGACCGACTGAATACTGTCGCCAAACTAGCCGGGGGATACTTCCACGACCTGATGGAACATCTGTCGGTAGTAGTGGGTCAGAACGAGATTATTGAAAGCGCTATCAGGGCCGAAGCTTACACCCTTTCCTCGAATACTATTTCAAACGGGTCCGCCAAGGTACGCAAGGCAGCCAATCAGCTTGCAGCCTACCTTGGCAATCTCCGCGATCTCTGCCTGCTTACCACCGATCAAATGGCACGACAATTGTCGAGCAGTCAGTTGCTTGAGGATCTACCGACCATCGTTCGCGGACACGCGACGCAGGTGAAGGACAGCAAGAACGTGACTCTCACCATTGAAGCATGTCGGTCGAAGGACAACGACTTTGAACTCACCTACCGCGAAGTTTACGACTATGTCCTTCCATTCGTATTGGGGCTGATGGACGAGGCCATTTGTTCCGGCTCCTTGTTGGTCTCAGCCGATGGTGGACCGGGCCGGGCGGAGTTGGTGTTTGAGTTCGCAACCGACATTATCGGTCATTCGGGGTTAGGAGAAATGATCGGTCGAATCTACAGTCACCAACCGCTGGAGCGTCGCAATGACGACGAGGGCATAGTACACTTCGAGGATGCCACGCTTAGCTTCGGCATAGCATCGAGCCGCACTTGCCATGCGGTGATTCGGTTTGCTCATACCAGCGGATGCGACATCGAACAATCCACAATCAATCGTCTATCACCGAACGGGGAAGGGTTAGAGACATGACCGGGTTGTCCGCTCTGATCTCAAAGTACCATCACATTGAACGCAGTCACCAGTTGGGTGGGATCATCGGTCAGTTGGATAGGGCTGCTCATCTGGCTTCAGAAGAATTGGGAGCCGACTTCACGGCGCTGTTCTATCGACGCCGCGATGATGATGTACTCATCCCCGTGGCCTGCAATCACCGCCCCAATGTATGCATCACTTCTCTCGACCTTTTGGATAGTCAGTTGGGTCGGTTCGGCCCGGATGACAACTCAGGTGCGCCAGAGGTCATAAGACTAACTGATGATCCCCAGGGTGATCCAGCGCTCTACGACCCTTTTGCCGCGGCCAATAACCTGACCTATCGCCAAGTAATTGTCCTGAGTGATGGCGGGTCATCAACAGCCATGATTGCTGCCTATTGGCGCAGCAAACCAGCCGAGATTTCTCCGGAGACCACGGGTCACCTCAGGCTGCTGTTGGAGTTGATGAGCGGTACTATGTCCATAGCAGATCGGCTTCACGTCGCGAATGATTTCTCCGTTCGTATGGCTCAGGTTCTGTCAGTGCTTGAGATGAACATCAGCGATCCATCAAGTACCGGGATTGCCTCGAATATAACAAGCCTGACCCGAACTCTGATACCCGGGTGCGGCGTCTGCTTCCTTTCAAAAGGTATTGGGGATGAACGATTCAACGTGGTCGAACTGGCCGACCCCAGTGCGTCGAGCCCGGATCTCGCGGAACGAATCGGTGAGGCGATACGCGCGCTCGACGATTCCTTGCCGGACGAAGGACGGCTTGATGCCGAGGCAGTGGTGGCGGACATCTCCGACTTGTGCCCCGGTCTGGGTACTGCCTCGGTCAGTGTTGACATGACGCCTGACGAAGACCATCGGTGCCTGCTGGTTGTGTGGACGCACCGACCCACCGGCTTTACACCCATTGATCTTGAACTCCTGTCGGCGCTTGCTCTGGCGACTCGGTCCGTAATGCAGTATGCGCTACAATTGAAATACCTGCACAAGTCCAAGCGCATTCTTGAAAAATCCAGTGCCCGCATGGCCGATACGGAAGCCCTGGCTGCCCTTACCGATATGACGACCGGGATCGCCCATGATTTCAACAATATCATGGGTGGAATTGTCGGCCGCGTACAGTTGATGAAAATGAACCTGCACGAAGGTCCGATCCTGTCGGGATTGAACACCGTTGAGACCCTGGCGATGGAGGGCGCCGAGACGGTGCGCCGCATCCAGGAGTTCACCCGACGCACTCGAAACAAAAAGCTCGAGCCGGTCAACCTGGCAGATATCGTGCGTAACTGCGTTGACAGTCGACCTTCTTCCTGGAAAAAGGTTGCCGAGGCTGCGAACATCACTGTCAAGTATAGTCACGCTCTCGACGAAGCCTATGTCGAAGGAAATGACGACGATCTTGTGACCCTTCTGAACAAACTGATCGAGAACGCGGTCGAACATTCCCCCGAAGGTTCCTGCGTTGCGATAAACCTCGAAAGTGATAGTCAGCGAGTGGTGCTCACCGTCGCCGACCGGGGAGACGGCATTCCGGACGATATCAGGAAGAAAGTCTTTTATCCGTTTTTCACCACCAAGGCGAAACGCGGCGCCGGACTCGGTCTGGCCATCGCCCATGGCGTGGTGATAAGCCACGGCGGCAAAATTGAAGTCGGTAACGGTGCCGAGGGTGGCGCCGTCTTCAAAGTGTCGTTCATGGCCGTAGATCGGGTTGATGAAGAATCCGACATCACCGGCCGCATAGGCCAGGCGGATCGGTTGCGCATCCTGGTAGTCGATGACGATGAGCAGATACGCGAAGTGCTGAGCGACATGCTGACGATTGACGGTCACAGTGCTACTGCCTGTGCCGATGGCTATCAGGCTCTGGAGGCTGTTGACGAACAATCGTTCGATCTCATTATCACCGATCTCGGGATGCCCGGCATGTCCGGACTGGACCTGGCCGCAGTTGTTCACGAGAAGTTCCCCCAGCTTCCTATCGCCATGATCACCGGTTGGGGCACCCAGCTCGATGAAGAGGACGTGTCGTTGAAGGGAATTAAGACCGTACTGCCCAAACCGTTCCACTTGAAAGACGTCAAAGCCCTGGTCAGAGAACTGACTACGTCTTGAAATATTCTCTTGACTTAAATTCAATGAGCTGGGTAGGGCGAGTCCGTCTTCGCCTGCGCGCCGTGGCGGGAACCCGCCACTGTCGGCAGTATTGTCGAAACCCCTGTGGTTTCGACAAATTGGCGCCCCGTCCGGCAGGTACCGAAATCTCTTGCCATTTCCACGAAGTCCGCTATATTGGCCCTTAAGAAATCTTCGGGGTGAGGTGAAAACCCTCGACCGGCGGTCAAAGCCCGCGAGCTGGAGGCAACTCCGGCAGAGCCTGTGAAGTTCAGGCGCCGACGGTGATAGTCCGGATGAGAGAAGATTGGCTTTATGCTATCCAGACGAAACTGGATAGTTGACTCTTGTCTATACCCCGAATTCATTGTTTGGGATTTTTTATGGCCGACGCGACTGAAGTTGCGTACATGGAACGAGCACTGAGCCTGGCGGTGAAAGGACGCGGCTATACCAGTCCAAACCCGCTGGTCGGGGCTGTGATTGTCAAAGGCCGGCGCGTCATCGGTCAGGGTTACCACCATGCCGCAGGTCGCGACCACGCCGAAATAGTCGCCATCAAAAACGCCAAAAACAAGTGCCGGGGTGCAACGCTGTATGTTACCCTGGAGCCGTGCTGCCACACCGGGTGCACCGGCCCTTGTACCGAGGCCATTGCCGCCGCCGGCATCAAGCGAGTCGTCTACGCCATTAAAGACCCTGATCCGCGCGTCCACGGTAAAGGCATCGGCGCCCTGCGAAAGGCTGGAATCGAGGCCGTTGGCGGCGTCTTGAGAAAACAAGCGCGGGCTTTGAACGAACAGTTCTTCGGCTATCACGAAAATGGTCGTCCGTTCATCGTACTCAAGTGCGCTCAGAGTCTGGACGGTCGCATCGCCACCGTCTCAGGCGACTCCAAATGGATCACGTCAACCAAGTCACGCCGGCTGACGCACCGGCTGCGTAGCGAAGTCGATGCAGTAGTTGTCGGCAGCGGCACTGTTCGTCACGATGACCCCGCCCTGACGGTCAGGCTGGTCAAAGGACGTAACCCATACCGAATCATTGTGAGTTCGGGCATGAAACTGCCGCGCAAGTGTCAACTCCTGCGAAACAATGAGGACGGCCGCACCATTATAGCCGCGGCCTGCGATGCCGATAGACAACCCCTCAGCAAGCGCGAGACTCCGATTATTTTCTGGCGACTGCGACGGACTAAGACCGGTTTGGTCGATGTCGCTGACCTGGTGCGTCAGGCCGATAATTTCGGACTGCGTTCAATGTTGGTAGAGGGGGGCGCGAGGTTGGCGACATCATTTATTGAAACCGGACTCGTGGACAAATTCGTCATAATCACGGCGCCGATTATCATCGGCAAGGGGGTGAGTGCCATAGGTGATCTCGCCACCAAGCGTCTGGCCGATGCCGTACAATTCGAACGGCACTCTTTCGACAATTCTGATCGCGACTGCATCTTCATCGGATATCCGAAGGGGAGAGGCTAAGCATGTTCACAGGTTTGATTGAAGCGACCGGAGAAATTCGGAATCTCAGTCGACGAGGCGACTACCGCGTGCTGGCGATAGCCTCAAGTATCGACACCGCCTCGATAAGTCTGGGGGAATCGATTGCCTGCGACGGCGCCTGCCTCACGATTACAAAGGTAACCGGTGATCTCTTTGTGGTCGAAGCTTCGCCGGAGACGGTTACGCGCACGATTCTCGGCCAGTACAAGCAAGGCGCGCTGGTGAACCTCGAACGCGCCGTGCGGATGGGGGACCGTCTGGGCGGGCATCTGGTCAGCGGACATGTGGATAACATTGGGACTGTGGATTCCGCCCGTCGCGTGGGAGAGTCGATCGAATTGGCGGTGACATTCGATCATCGATACGACAGTTTGGTAATTGAAAAAGGGTCAATCGCCATTAACGGTGTCTCGCTCACAGTCAATACCGTCGGCGACGGCCGGCTGTGTGTCAATCTGATACCACACACTGTCGGTGCGACAACCGTCGACCGCCTGCGTCCCGGAAACAAGGTAAATATCGAGTTTGATATGATTGGCAAATACATTTTGAAATCCGGTCGGGCGAATCTGTCGTCAGGCCTTACCAAGGATAAGTTGATAGAAAGCGGATGGTGACATGAGTAACGATGAATCGATGGAATTCAACACGATCCCGGAAGCAATAGAAGACATCCGAGCGGGTAAGTTTGTCGTGGTAGTTGATGATGAGGACCGCGAAAACGAAGGTGATCTCATCATGGTGGCCGACAAAATAACGCCGGAGCATGTGAATTTCATGGCCAAGTATGGACGTGGGCTTATCTGTGCCTGCATGACCACGGAGCGGATTGAGCAACTCAACCTGCATCAGATGGTAGAGCAGAATACCGCCCTCCTGGGTACCCGCTTCACCGTCTCGGTCGATGCCGTAAAAGGGACGACAACCGGCATTTCCGCCCATGACCGGTCGCACACCATCAAAGTGCTGGCTGACGAGAACACCCGCCCGAATGATCTGGCGCGACCGGGCCATGTCTTTCCCATCCGGGCCCTCAAGGGCGGTGTGTTGACCCGCGCCGGGCACACCGAAGCGTCCACCGATCTGGCCCGGCTGGCCGGGTTTAGTCCGGTCGCCGTGCTGTGTGAAATCATGGACGACGACGGCAGTATGGCGCGAGTCCCCCAGCTCCGCAAACTGTGCCTCAAATACGATATGAAACTAATCTCGATCCACGATCTGATTGCATACCGTCGGCACACCGAAAAGCTGGTGGAGAAAATAGAAACGGTGGACCTGCCGACCGACTACGGTCATTTCCAGTTGCATTTGTACAGATCCGAGACCGATGATCACCATCACCTGGCCTTGACCAAAGGTGATGTGGCCGGACAGAAGAACGTTCTCGTTCGGGTCCACTCCAGTTGTCTGACCGGCGATGTTTTCGGCAGTCGACGATGTGACTGCGGCACTCAGTTACATGCTGCCATGCAGGCTGTTGAAAAGGAAGGGTGTGGCGTCGTTCTTTACATGAGGCAGGAGGGCCGCGGAATCGGCTTGGTGAACAAGATTCTTGCCTACAAACTGCAGGAAGCGGGACGCGATACGGTGGAGGCGAATGAGGAGTTGGGATTCGAGGCCGACCTGCGCGACTACGGTATCGGCGCTCAGATTCTGGTCGATCTCGGACTGACCTCGATTCGCATCCTGACCAACAACCCGCGCAAGGTGGTTGGATTGAAGGGCTATGGCCTTGAGTTAACCGAGCGGGTGCCGCTGGAGGCGTTGCCGTCAAGACACAACCAGGCATATCTGGAAACAAAACGAGACAAACTAGGACATCTGCTCAACTTCAAATAGGCAGGAGTGCAAAGAATGAGCTATCAAGTATACGAAGGCAAGCTGGACGCGAGTGGGATGCATGTCGCCATAATCGTCAGCAGGTTCAACCATTTCTTCACCGACAAACTCCTCGACGGGGCGCTTGACTGTCTGAAACGTCACGGCGGTTCGGAGGCGGACATATCCGTCGCTTACGTACCGGGCGCATTCGAGATACCATACGTTGCCGCCAAGATGGCCGGATCGGGCAACTATGACGCTGTCATCTGTCTCGGCGCCGTAGTGCGCGGTGACACCCCGCACTTCGATTACATCGTCGGTGAATCGGCCAAGGGAATTGCACGTATTGCTCTGGAACACGGACTGCCCGTTGTGTATGGTCTGGTCACGGCCGATACGCTGGAGCAGGCGATAGAACGGGCCGGAACCAAAGCAGGCAATAAGGGTTGGGACGCTGCTGAAAGCGCCATCGAGATGGTCAACCTGTATCGAGCCTTGAACTGACCATGTCTGAGTCTCCACGCAGCCGGGGTCGCGAGTTGGTTCTTCAGGCGTTGTACGCGCTTGAGTGCGGTGAAGAGGCGCCGGGCGATGACCTGTTCAACATCGACCCGGATGACCTGCCGCCTCCGAGGTCCATGACGTACGCTCGACAACTGCTCGATCTTGTCCGCAGCAACACCGAAGAAGCCGACAAACGCATTGAGCGCCTCGCCACCAACTGGGATATCAAGCGAATAGCTGCCATCGATCTCAACATTCTGCGTCTGGCCATCGTTGAGTTGGATCACATGGTAGATGTGCCTGTAAAAGTGATCCTCAACGAAGCGATCGAACTGGCCAAGAAGTTCTCCACCGTCGAGTCATCCGCATTCGTGAACGGCATACTGGACCGATACGCCAGGGAAATGGAGGATGCGCGTCAGGCGTAGAGTAGAGGCTGTCCCATAAGATCGTTTCGTTGGGTCTTGGCGTCGATGCAATTGACGGTGTGACCCGACGACTACTCATAAGCCATTGTTGCACTGTAGGACTATCGACCGGCAGGTCACATCCCGCTTCCAGCGGGACAAGACCTGCCGGAACACGCACTTTTGAGACAGCTTCAGAGGGTGGAGGAAAACTCCGCCCGCAAACCCACCGTATCTACGGGGAGCAACTCCCGAAATCACGGCCTTCCAAAACAAACTGGACAGCAGTACAAAACCTGCTATATTGGACAGCCGTGACAGATCCCGTTCGGTCCTCATGTAGGCAGCAGGGTATAACGAGAATAGACCTGGACTCCGTTGATGAAACTTTACTTCGGCACACAGTTCGACAGGATCAATGCTCAGGTGGCCATTGGCGTCTGGTTGAGCGCTTCTGTTGTCTATTGGCTCACCAGGGCCGCGACCTTGTCATTCTGGGATTGCGGCGAGTTCATTACAGCCGCTCACTACCTGGCGATTCCGCATCCACCCGGTTCGCCGTTGTGGGTAATGATTGGACGCCTCTTTGCACTAATTCCGATATCGGCTGACATCGGCGTCAGACTGAATTTCCTCTCCGGATTCTGCTCGGCCTTCACAGCTTTGTTCAGCTACCTCGCAGCAGTACGGATCCTGCGTTATTGGTTCGGAACTGCCTCCGATCGGTTCACCAGAATCCTAATGTACGGTGGTGCTGCTTCCGGGGCGTTGTTCGTTGCTTTCGGTCTGACGAACTGGACCAATTCAGTTGAGGCGGAAGTGTACGGCATGTCGATGATGATCTTGATGGGCATACTATGGCTGACTTTTGTCTATTTCGAAGAGTGGGGCAGTATGACCTCGGAACGAATTATGCTCATAATGGTCTTTGCGACCTTTCTCAGTATCGGTGTCCACATGACGACCTTCCTGATCTTTCCTGTCGCAGCCCTGTTCTTCATCATCAAGAAAACCGCACCGTCATCGACATGGTTTGCTGTCGCCGTTTTCTTCGCTGCCGAGTTGTATCTGATTTTCGCGTTATCGTCCAAACCAAACGAGATACCGTACTACGTTCCGATAGCCATCCTGTTTCTTCTGTATCTGTTCTACATATTCTCCTTTGATAAGATACCCCGGATGTTCATGTGGGCAGGGTACGGCTTCATGCTGGTGATGGCGCCGATGTTGGCAAGAGCCTTCATAGCCGTGCGCGGTATCGACCCGGCAGCGTCCAACCGGTGGCTTGATCTGGCCGGAATTGCCGGCTTGGTTGGCTTCGGAGCGTTGATCTTGTTCGGCCTCTATTGTCTCAGCAAGTACTTCGCACGCAGCGCCGACAGGCAACACAGAGCACAACTACTGCCGCTGATTCTCTTCACTCTTGCCTCCGTGATTATGGTGGGCCTGCTCTATGTACCGAAGGGATATACATCGTTCCTGATTGTCTCGGTACTGATGGCGGCAGCCTTGACGGCGTGGATATGGCGCGGCATCAACTGGCCTATCCTTGTCGCCGTGGTCAGCGTATCGACAGTCATCATCGGCCTGGAACTGTTCTTCTACAGCATGGCCATCGGAGCGCTGGTTATTCTGGTGCTGGGGCTCCTGTTCCGGCTGCCCCGGTGGAAAACTGCCTTGATGGTCATATTCATGGCAGCGCTTGGTATGTCGGTCAATTTGTTCGTGCCCATCCGTTCGGCCCAGCAACCATACCTCGACGAGAACAATCCATCGGAAAGCTACACGGCCACCATCAACTTTCTCGAACGTAAACAGTATGGTTCGATGGGGATGATTGAACGAATGTTTAGCCGCCGAGCGGAGTGGAGTCATCAGTTTGGCGTGTATCGGCGGATGGGCTTCTGGAACTTTTTCCACCAACAGTATGGTATGGTCGGACCGAGGTTTGTGTTCTTGTTCCTGCTGGGTCTGTTCGGTTTGTGGGAGATCATACGTCGACGTCCGAGGGTCGGATTGCCGTTTGTGGTACTGCTCCTGATAAGTACAGCGGGGCTGGTGCTGTATATGAATTTCGCCGACGGTAC
>JAUXBJ010000262.1 GCA_030619425.1 bacterium | reverse complement strand
ATTTCCGACACAAAACTTGGAAACGGCCCACTCTCGAGCTCGTCAAGCAGTGGTGTCTTCGGAAGGTCTGCCATGGTCACTCCTCAAATTTCAACAAGGAACTTTCTGTTAACTCTGTTTTCTAATTCTAATGAGAACGCTGCAAAGCCTCCAGGAAACTTCAGCTTTCTTTCAAGATAAAGGTTATCGGCATTCTCCAATTTTTATCATGTTAAATAATTCACTATCACATCATCATATCTAACCGAAAACCCGATGCGAGTCAAGCGGAAAATGTGAAAAGTTTCATTATCTATCACTCTGCGTTTGTATTCCCAGGCCACCTCTGCATTCGCAACGCGGACTCGTAACGCGTTAATGTTACTATAGTTAACAAAACCTAACCGTGGCGACTTAGTGCCCCAAGAAGATTGCGGCTGTTTTTTTGCCTGTAGAAAGATGTACATATCATGCCTCTCAAACAGGATTTCCGTCCAAAGGGCGCCTCAAATCTCCGATAAGAAATACCCCCCAACTTGTGGGGGGTATCGCGGTTAATAATGGAGTTGTATCTACATGCCCTTGTACGGATTCGGCCCAGCGGTTTCGATAGCCTCCAGAAAATCGTCGAAGATCTTGGGGATCTGGTGGTAATCCGAAATCGCCAGTTCGTGGAGTTCCACTCGTTCCTCTTCGAGGACCAACTGTTTCAGTTTATCTCGTACATTCTCCATCCGCGTGTCAGCCAGTTGACTGCCGCGCATGAAGTGACACTGATAGTCATCGCCTTTCTTGCAGCCGATCAGAACGACGCCGTCGAAGCCACTGGCCAAAGCATCGCTGACCCAAACCGGGTTCATGGACCCCAGACACCTGAGCGGGATGATCCGAACCATAGAGTTGTATTTGAGCCGGGCCAAGCCGGCCATGTCGACCGACGGCATGGCGTCGTTTTCACAAACGAAAGCCAGTATCCGCGGCTTCTCGTCGAACTCATCGGGGATATTGATGGACTTAATCATCTGCGAGATCATGTTGATGCTGTAGTTCTTGAACGACACGATTCGTTCCGGGCAGGCGCCCAGACAAATACCGCAGCGCCGACAGCGGAACGGATTCGGCAGCGGCGTTCCTTTTTCGTCTTCATCCAGCGCACCGAACGGGCACTCCTCCGTGCACCGTTTGCACTGAGTGCAGCGTTGCATGAAGAAATCGGGGATGGTCATATCGCCGGCGCGAGGGTGTACCGCCTCGCCACGCGCTACCGCCTCCACCGCCTGAATAGCCTTGAGCGCTGCTCCGTAAGCGTCGTTGGCGGAGATGGCGAGATCCATAGGCGCGCGCACCGGTCCGGCGGCATAGATCGCCGTGCGTCTCGTCTCATACGGGAAGCAGATGAAGTGCGAATCCGGGAAACCGTACTTGAGGGTCGGAAGATCGGTCCCCTGACGATACGTCAGGTTCAAAATGCCCGCCCCCTCTTCGGCGCCGGCGGCAGCCTTCTTCTCGCCATCGGGCGCGTCGTCACCTTCTGCCGCGGCTTCCGTTTTACACGCCTCATCCGGCGACGGCGGCTCCGATCCACCCTCAAGCCAGCCTTTGGCGCCTTCAACAAAGGTGCTCGGCACCATACCGGTGGCCAGCACAACCATGTCGGCTTCGATCTTCATATCCTCGCCCAACAATGTCTCGGTGACATCAATCGAGAGCTTGCCGCCCCCGTTATTGACGGCGCCGATCTCACCTTTGGTCAGGAAGATCCCATCGTCGTTCTGAGCATGGGCGTAAAACATCTCCCACTGAGCCGGGGAACGGATGTCCTTGTAAATGATGTACACCTTGGCGTCGGGATACATGTCGCGAACATAGCGCGCCTGCTTGAGCGACACGCGGCAGCAGACGCCGGAGCAATAGGGCAAGTGATCTTCATCGCGCGACCCGGCGCACTGGATGAAGGCGACACTGTCCGGAGCTTTGCCGTCCGAAGGTCGCTTGATCGCACCCTCTTTGGCCATCTGTTCCATCTGGATATTGGTGATCACATCCGGACTTAAACCGTAACCCAGATGCGTCAGCTTCTCAGCCTGGTACGGCTGCCAACCGCTGGCCAGAACCACGGAGCCAACTGTCAGTTCCTTGCCACCGTTACCGTTCTCCAGGTTTACTACAAACTGTCCCGGCTGACCGGCGGTCTTGGCGACCGTGGTCGAAGTATGAACAGTTATGTTATCGTGTCCTTCCACATCCTTAATCAACTGCTCGACACCGGAATCTTCCAGTTCCTGATAGGGCGGATGCTTGGGGAACACCTTGACAAACTTCGTCGCCCAGCCGCCGAGGTGATCCTCCTTCTCGACGAGGACGATTTTGTATCCGGCGTCAGCCGCTGCTTTGGCGGCTGTCAAACCGGTCATACCGCCACCGATGACAAGGATATCCTTACTGGTATCTTCGGTGTACGCTTCCGCCGGTTCGGAACTCTGCATCTTGACGATACCCATGCGCACATAGTCCTCGGCCAGCATCTGGGTATCTTCGTCGTTCGGTTCATGACACCAGGCCACGTGCTCGCGAAGATTTGTCCGTTCGGTAAGGACCTTTTCGCCGAACTCGAACAGTTCCGGGAAAACGCGGCCGGAGCATGCGGCCACCACCACGCGGTCGAGACCTTCGCTTTCGACATCCGCCTTGATGAGATCGAGCCCTTCTTTACTGCACAGTGCATCGTGGCTCTTGGCGACAACCGCCTTCATTTCGCCCGTGGCCAGTTCGACCAGTTTGTCGACATCGACGGATTGGGCAATATCACAGCCTTTGCAGATATAGCAACCTACTTTGGTATCCATGATCCTACCTCCTTCCTGCGATGTTGATAGCTCTCAAGGCCGCTCCGGTAGCATCCTGAATCGACGCCGATACATCCAGCGGTCGATTGGCTACCCCGGCGCCGACGACGCCTCTGTCACCGTCGAGGGCGACAAATCCGAAATCATCCAGCACCGTCTCCAACGGCGGCGGAGCCTCGACATTATTCGGCACCATGCCGGTGGCCAGGATCGCCAGGTCGACTTCGGTCTTGGTGATCTGGCCGGTCAATGTATTCTCGGCCTCGAGGATCACGTTACCGTCGGCGCCTTCGGTGATTTTTGCCACCTTGCCGCGATGGAAATGGAACTTCTCGTCGTTCTGCTTGGTGACGTAGTAATCCTCCCAGCGTCCGGGGGTGCGAACGTCGATGTAGAACAGATATATCTCGGCATCAGGATATTGCTCGCGTATGTAAGTCGCCTGCTTCATGGAGGCCATGCAACAGATGGTCGAACAATACGGCAGATGGTTCTCATCACGCGAACCGGCGCACTGCACAAATCCGATTCTGGTCGGCTCTTTCTGATCGGACGGCCGCAGGATCTTGCCTTGAGTCGGACCGGTCACAGCGGACAGGCGCTCCATGATGACATTAGTGATGACATTCTTGATCTGCCCGAAGCCGAGGTTATCTATCTTCGCGGCATCATAAGGTCTCCATCCGGTGGCCCAGACGATGGCGCCGACCTTGGCGGTAATCGTGCGCGGCTGCATGTCGAGTTCGATGGCGTCGTACTGACAAGCATCGACACACTTTTTCATCCGCTCGTCACCGACGTACGCGGGATCAATCACGTGCCGCATCGGGTAAGCCATCAGATGCGGCAGGTAGATCGCCTTGGTCTTGTCGAGATCATAGTTAAAATCATTGTCGCGTTCGATCTCGCAAACTTTCTCACAGTCGCCGCAGGCAGTGCACTTTTCGTTGACAAAGCGCGGCGACAGCTTGAGGGTCACTTCAAATGCTCCCGGTTCGCCACTGACGGACTCGATTTCCGTCAGCGTGAGTACCCGGATATGCGGGTTCGGGCGGATACGTCTGTAGTTGATCTCGATACCGCAGGTGGGCGGACACATTTTCGGGAAGTACTGGTGCATGGCCGCTACTCGTCCGCCGAGACTGGGTGTTTTCTCAATAAGGATAACATCCTTACCGATCTCGGCGGTTTCGATAGCGGTCGTCATCCCGGCGATGCCGCCACCAACTACCATGGTATCGGCGGTGATCTGATCGTCAGCCGGTTCGAACAGAGCCATCGTCATCTCCTTTATGGTCAATCAGATTCATCAAGAATCAACCTATATACCCAAAGGGACCTTGTGAAATTTGTAACAATCTAACTCTGCTAAGTAACATCCTGGGTCAGTACTTGTCAAGCGCTTTTGGGGGGACTGCCTTACTTGACTCGGCGGGGAACATGTTCTAACTTGGGGCGGCTGACAAAGATGGAGAATACCGTATGAAACGT
>JAUXBJ010000079.1 GCA_030619425.1 bacterium | reverse complement strand
GTGCTGATGTTCGGTGGACCGTTCATTTTGCTGTGGGTAAAGGAGGGGTTCACTGAATCGATCACCGTTCTCCACGTCCTGATCGTACCGGCGTCGATCTACCTGCCGCAGATGATCGCCAACTCAGTTCTGTTCGGCGTTTCCAAGCACAAGATCCTGTTTTACATACTGGCGGCCGAAGGCGTGGCGAACATTGCTTTGTCACTGGCCCTGGTGCAGCCTTACGGCATCCTCGGCGTCGCCCTGGGAACGGCGATACCGCAGGCAGTTATTTATCTGTTCATCTACCCGGTTGTATTTCATCGCGCCATGGCTTCGCCGGTATCGGTATTTTACCGGACGGCATTCAAGTCGGCGACTTGGGGCGTCGTTTTTGCCTTGCCCGTCGCCTACCTTGCAATCAGACTGCTGACACCGGACACATGGCCGCGACTTCTCGGCGGCTGTCTGTTAGTATCACTGGCTATGTTGACCGGGTTCAGTGCCATAATTCTTCAGACTGATGACCGCGCCAGAATCATCGAATCTCTGAAGTCACGACTTGGTCTGAGACGCTAATGGACGACAAAACAAACCTAACCCTGAATCGGGCTCAACGGTTGTGAGTGCGCCGGGAAGACAGTACGTCTCCGCCAGGTCCCTGTTCTTGACAGCCCTGGTATTCTTATCGATTGCCGGTGGCGTGGGTGTGATTTTCCCTCCCCACATTTACCCCATCGCCATCGTGCTCGGCTTGATCGCTGTCGGCCTGATGGTCTACAGCCCCATCGCGGCGCTGATTCTGTACCTCGTGTTTTTCCTCGCCTGGCCTCAGGAATGGGCGCCCTATTTCAACTACCTGCCACCCTTCACCGAACGCATCATCGGTTTTATGGTCATGGGTAGTTTGGCGGTTTCGTGGATCATCAAACAGCGTTCTAGTTTTTATCTCGGCCGCGCCGGATACGGCTTAGTGGCTTTTATCGTGGCTTTGGCATTGACCGTCTTCACCGCCTACTGGCTCACTGAGTTCAAGAATACTATGGTGGACATGTTGCGCTTCCTGACAGTCTTCGTGCTGATTGTCCAGATTTGTGACACACCGAAAAAACTGAAAACCGTGGTGCTCTTGTACTTCATCCTGACCGGCATCATGGCCACTTTGTCGGTAGTCAACTACTACAACGGGATCTTTCAGTACACTATGGGTATCCAGCGCGCCCTGGGGCACGGACTCAGTTACGCCGACCCTAACTCGCACGCCGCCAACCTGGCCTACTGCCTTCCGGTCATGTTGTACTACCTGAAAGAGACCAGGGGCAAATGGGACCGAATCATGATTCTTCTCATCGGCCTGATATGCGTGTGGAATATCGTCCTCACCGGCTCCCGAACCAGCATGATCGGCACCCTGTTCCTGGCCGGCGTGGTCGTGGTGCGTTCAAAGCAACGACTGGCGTACGGTTTTCTGGCCCTTATAATGTTAGTGGCCCTGATAATGGTAATGCCGGAGCAGTACAAAGATCGCTTTATGACGGCCACCGAAGTCGTTACCCATGAGGGTCCGGACCAATCCGCCAAGGGTCGCATCGAAGGGTTGCGCGACGGCTTTCTGCTATTTCTGAAGCACCCCATCACGGGGGTCGGCGCCGGATGTTATCAAGTGGCGCGAGGGATGGAGTTCGGTGAATACGTTTCCTCGCACTTCATGCTCGGTGAACTGATTGCCGACGGCGGCATCATCGGAACCGGCACTTTTGTGTTCTTCATCTATGCGCTCTTCTGGTCTATTCGAGAATCCCGGCGTTACCTCAGAAACCGCAGAAAGAACCGTGACAACCGCTTTCTGCTTGGCCTGGTGGAGGGTGTCATGGTCTCGCTGTGGGTTTTGTTCCTGCAAGGTTTGGGTACCCACAACCTGTATCGTTTCAACTGGTACTTCTTCGCCGCCCTGGTGGCAGTAGCCCATCGTCTGACGGTGATCGCTCGGGCGGCAGAAGAGGCTGAAGAGACAGACGAAGCTGACCCATCGCCACCCGCACTAACCGCCCCCGAGTCATCCGGATCGTAGCACCGGCGCCCTGCGCTCACAGATACAAACTTGACAAGTTTATCACACTACAAGACCTTGACAGCAGATTGAGCAGGATCCTGGTCCATAGGAAGCTTCTGTCTCCTTGTGGCGGTCGGTGGTCCTGTCAGGGTCCTGACACATTCGTCGGTGGTACGGTGAGTGCCGGAGTTGCAGGTCCGATGTCGTCTTGCAACCGAGCCGTGCTCGACTGACGACGGCGGGAAGGTTGGTAATGGGTTATGTCTAGTCGCACGATCTTTATCCTCAGTTTTGTTGCAGCTATGCTGGTGCTGGGGATTTTCGTCCACCATTTCTACAGCTTCACGGTGGATGACGCTTATATCAGTTTTCGCTACGCCTCGAACCTGGCCGCCGGTGACGGTCTGGTTTTTAATGTCGGTGAGAGAGTCGAAGGATACACCAATTTCCTGTGGACTCTGCTTCTGGGACTCCTGATTCGTTTCGGTAGTGATCCTGAGGTGGCTTCTAAAGTCCTCGGTATACTCTTCGCCTTTGCCACCTTGCTGCTGGTATTGGACACCTCGCGCAAGCTTCTGCCCGACCGACCCTGGTTCAGTTCGATTGCGGCGCTGCTGTTGGTGACCAGCCCCTCTTTCGCCATCTATGCCGTGTCCGGCCTTGAGACCGCGATGTTCGCCTGCCTGCTGGTCTTGGCCATCCGACTTTTCCTTCGCGAAGAGTCATCACCGAAATGTTTTCAGTGGTCATGGTTGGTGCTCTTTCTGTTGACACTAACACGGCCCGAGGGGTTGTTGTTCTTTGGACTTTTTGCAGCCGCCAAGTTCCTCCCGGAGCGCAACCTGCGACGGTTGGCGGTATGGGCGCTGCCGTATCTGGTTCTGCTGGTAGCTTATCTGGCGTGGAAATACGTCTACTTCGGCAATCTACTACCCAATACGTTCTATGCCAAAACCGGACGCGGACTCTACCAGTTCATGGGAGGACTTTTCTATACGTACTCTTACTTCAAGAGTTACGGGGGAATCATCACGCTCATTCTGGTTCTGCTTCCCCTGGCCGCGTGGCCCCATCATTCATCGACGCGAAAGAAAGCAGTGGGACTCTTGTTGGTTTCGTTTGCAACCTGGGTTGCCTACAGCGTCTATAAGGGACACGACCCCCTTCCGTCATTTCGCTTTTTTGTGTTAGTGTTGCCGGTGACGTTGCTACTGATGACCCACGGTCTGGCGATTCTGCACGAGGCCTTAGGCAAGCTGAACAAAGGTAACGGTTGGAGTACCTGGGCAGCCCCGGTGATGACGGCGTTGATAGTAGGCTTGCTGATGTTTCAGAACCTGGTCGTAACCTATCTGTCAACTGCTAGCAAACCGCAAATGCGAGAGTATCAGATTCAGATCATGGGCATGGATGCCAGGCACGAGTTCATTCCGATGGGTCGTGCTCTCAAGAAGATCGCCCCGCCGGAGTCCCGGATAGCGGTGATCGACGCGGGTGCTATCCCCTACTACTCGGGATTGTATACGATAGATCGCTGGGGACTTATCGATCCGCACATTGCTCGCCGCCAAGGGGGCGGAAAAGTGGGTGAGAAATTCGACGCCCCCTACGTGCTGTCCAAGAGACCGGAATTCATTCAGACCAAAATGTATCGGAGCGGTTATAAGAGACTGAAGCAGCGTACGACTGTGCATCTCGACGACTTCGACTGGCCCGGGGACATGTACTTGTTCCTCGATTCCGGCTTCACCGCCGACTACCAGATGTGCGAAGAACCGGTGTTGGATGCTTTCTTTGTCAGAAAAGATGTACTCCTTCCGACGGTCGTCGCTGATACCACCTTGCCGGCGGAGCAATAGTTACGCTATGGACCTGATCAGGTTTCTGGCCCAACGAGTATTTCTGCCACTTTCGCGACGACGCGAAGGGTTCGACTGCTCACCTATCGTTCGTCAGTTGGAGGCTTCGCAGTATCTGTCGCTGGATAGAATCCGTGAACTGCAGTTTGAACAGATAAGGAAACTATTGAAGGACTCTTACGAACATGTCCCTTACTACCGACGACTGTTTGACGAGCATGGGATTGTACCGGGGGACATCTCATCGCTTCAAGAGTTTGAAAAGCTACCCCTGTTGACCAAGTCCGATGTCCGAGATCATCAGCAGGAGTTGTTATCGGACAAGTATAACGTCGGGGAGTTGATCCCCAAGAAGACCGGCGGCTCGACCGGTGTGCCGCTGCACCTCTATTGGAGTCGAGAAGCTACCGCCTTCAAACAGGCTGCTACCCAGCGTCACGACGCCTGGTCCGGTTACGCTCCTGGTGAAAAGCTGGCCCAACTTTGGGGCGCCGATGCCGGTCACGACACGTTGCGCGCCCGACTGTATAATTTCTTAGTCACGCGAAGACTGCTCCTGGACACGTTGGAGATGGACGAGGAGAACAGTCTGGCCTTCGTCGACAAGATCAAGCGCTACCGCCCGCGCTACCTGCTGGGACATGCCCATTCGCTATATGTGCTGGCTCTATTCCTGGAAAGTCACGACATTGGTGATCTGGGCATCCGCAGCATCATCAGCACGGCCGAGGTTCTCACCGATGGCGAACGCCGGAAGATCGAAGATATCTTCCACGCCGAGATATTCAATCGATACGGCTGCGAGGAACTCAGCATGGTGGCCTCCGAATGCGAGCAGCACGAAGGTCTCCACGTATGCGCTGAGGGAGTGTATGTAGAAGTAATTGATGGTGACGAAGACATGCCGGGCGAGTTGGTTATCACCGACCTGGTCAATGACGCCATGCCGTTTATACGTTACAAGATCGAGGACACTGCGACTATCTACACAACCCCCTGCGCCTGCGGACGCGGTCTGCCGCGACTGAAGAAACTGTTCGGTCGCTCCTCCGATTTTCTCTATACTCCGGAGGGACGGATGCTGTCCGGGATTTCGATCATGGATCATTTCGCTATCGACATCCCCGGCGTCTGGCAGGTGCAGGTTATTCAGGACGCGCTGGATCATCTGCATTTCAAGATCGTCCGGACGGAAGAGTTCGGAGAGTCGAGTCTTGAGAAGTTGGCCGAGACAGTACCGAGGTTTTTCGGCAGTGTAATGCATTATGACGTCGAGTATGTTGAGTCGTTGCCGATGACGGCGCGCGGGAAGTACCAGTTTGCCATTTCGAAAATCGACAAACCGAATAGATGACCGATGAAAATCCTGATTCTTGACGAAGAGTTCCCCTGGCCCCTCAACACCGGCAAGAGGATTCGCTCGCTTAATCTGTTGAAGCGGCTAGCCTCCGAGCATCACCTGACCTATCTGGCTTACGGCACTCGTGATTCCGATGGATACCAGGCGTTGAATGATCTCGGGCTGCACCCGCTTGCCGTCAAACGGACTCCCTTGCCAAAAACAGGTCCCAAGCTGTATTTCAAGTTACTTGGCAATCTGCTCTCCTCTCAACCATACTCAGTCGCCAGTCATTTTACATCGGCTTTTCAGCGAGCCGTGCAGGGCAAACTGGCGACATCGTCGTACGATCTGGTGCTGTGCGAATGGACGCCGTATGCGCGGTTTGTCAGAGAACTCTCTGATGTCCCCAGGGTAGTCGTTGCGCACAACGTCGAACATCAGATATGGCAACGGTACGTCGAGAATGAAACACAACTGCTGGTGCGTTGGTATCTGGGCTTACAGGCGAGAAGAATGCGCGCTTTTGAAGAAAACGTGTTCTCTTCGGTTGAGGGAGCCACCGCTGTTTCCGCAGCCGACGCCGCGACGATCAAATCGATGGCTCCCCATCTCGATGTCGAGGTTGTCGACAACGGTGTCGACCTGGAGTTCTTCGCCGATGACTCTGAGCCTGCCGACACCGCCGCCCCGACTTTGGTGTTTACCGGCTCCATGGATTGGCGGCCCAACCAGGATAGCGTGGAGTACTTCGTGAACGATATCCTGCCGTTGGTGCAGGCCGAACAGCCTGATGTCC
This sequence comes from bacterium, assembly GCA_030619425.1. Taxonomy (GTDB): domain Bacteria; phylum Zixibacteria; class MSB-5A5; order GN15; family FEB-12; genus JAJRTA01. The sequence continues at coordinate 1,131 of JAUXBJ010000079.1, read as the reverse complement.
AAACTGTTTTTGTCGGACGCAACCCTCCCCCCAAGATCGCCGACCTCGGCAAACTCGATGGTGTCACTATCACCGGCACGGTCGATGATGTCCGTCCGTACATCCGAGAGGCAGCGGTGTACATCGTTCCGCTTCGTATCGGCGGCGGATCACGACTGAAAATACTTGAGGCTCTGGCGATGAAGAAGCCGGTGGTCAGCACCGGTGTCGGCGCTGAGGGCCTGGATATCACCGACGGTCGGGAACTGCTCCTGGCCGACACGCCGCAGCAATTTGCCAGACAGATAAATCTGCTTCTATCCGATCGAAGTCAGGCTCGGAAGCTGGGCGAGGCCGGACGCAAGTTGGTGGAACAGCGGTACGGCTGGGATGCGCTCGCGGCCAAACTGGAACAATTCATGACCAGGTTGGTGGCGGCGAAATGACTATTCTTCACCTGCGCGCCTCGAATTTCTACGGCGGTCCCGAACGGCAACTATATCATCATGCCCGCATGATGGCGCCGACAGACTATCGAGTCATCATAGGTTCCTACAGTGAGAGCGGCAAACGACCGGAGTTACTCGATGTGGCCGAAGTCGGCAATGTCGACAATGTGTTGCTTGACGTGAAAAGCGCCTATGACTTCTCGGCCATTGGCAAGATGAGGAGCGTGTTGCGCGGGGGGAATGTCGACCTGCTTTGCACCCACGACTATCGCTCGCACCTTCTCGGACACCTCGCTTGTGCCTTTTCAAAGGTGAAGCATGTTTGTTTTATGCGCGGGTCCACCAAAGATGATCTGAAGGTCCGCTTGTATCAGTGGCTGGATCGATTGACCCTGGGATTCGCCGATCATATCGTGACTGTTTCTGAACAGCAGCGCCGCGCGCTGAGAAGGTTCTCCGATGAGCGTGTTTCTGTTGCGCACAACGCAGTCAGCATCGACGAGTTGGATGAGATCGCACCAGCCGATCTCAAGTTAGCGTTTGACCTGCCGCCGGAGGCGCTGGTAGTCATGGCAGCCGGACGGTTCAGCCTGGAAAAGGGACAGCGCTTCTTGATCGATGCAGCCGCAGGGTGTATTGAGCGGGATCGTCGACTTTGTTTTATCCTGTTCGGCGATGGCCCACAACTGGCCGAGTTGCGCCG
>JAUXBJ010000077.1 GCA_030619425.1 bacterium | reverse complement strand
GGTCTCCCAGTCCGCCTCAGGCGCGTCCCCTTTTATGCTTAACATCACACGCACCACCAGCACGGCATGGTATTCATCGGTCTGATTATCGTGAAAAAACCTTGTTGAGGATTCGTCCTGTCCCACGTCGTAGATGGCAACGTGGACGCGCCGGAGTGACTGGGTTTTCTGGTAGAGACGGCTGACTTTGGCCTTGTTGTCGTCACTGGTAAAGGCGCCGCGCCAGGCGTCCCGTTCCGCCGTGCTCATAGTGCCGGCATCAATGTCGTAGGTCAACGTATTGGCGGACGCATCGTGAGTGAAGTTAGCCTGGTGAGCAGTACTGACTGATGACAGATCGGGCGCGGCACTCACCGAGACGACATTGGGTAACCGCAAACGTTCCTCGACCGTTATCGGCTGGCGGATGTCGTCCTTGGTTTGAGGAGTATTGGCTGGGGGCGGTGAGGCGGTCCCGGACGGTGTCCAGTTGCGATGCCTCTTGTAGATCAACGCTGGCGTGGTATTGTCGGACTTGACCTTGAAGAGCTTGCCATTCAACCAGGCTGCATCGTTGAGATCGCCACCGCTCAGTGAGTTCTTGTTTATCAAGTGCAGGTGGTACCAGCAGTGGTGCAACCGGGGCGCACCGTTGTAGTACATCATCGAAGTCTGGTTAGTGGACGGATTGTACTGAACGAAAAACTGATCGAAGCCCGGCATTCCCTTGGTGATGTACATGCGGGCCGGAGTGGCACTGTCTTGTTCATTCACGTCCTGAGTGTACTCGTCGGAGAGGCTCGTGACGTGGCCCAGTTCATGGGCGAGTGTGAAGACACCATAGCGGGTGCCGTCTTCCTGATAGCCCGTGTTATTGTAGGCGAAAATCCCAGTCGTAATCTGGTAGGCCGACTTGTTCAGCTTCATCAGCGAGTAGGGCAGACTATAGGTGCCGGAGGTCTCTCCGCGTACCGCCCAGGCGTAAGCTAATCCATAGTTGACGCCGGCCGCCTGATCGGGGCAGATAAAGGCTACAAACTTCACCGGTCCACCAAAGGTGCGTCCCTGCGCGGTCCGGAAATTCGATCCGGCGCCAAACAGCGCCTGATGATTGGATAGGTCTTCCCAATCCGAGTTGGTCGGCAGTTCAGTCAGCGGCATAGTGAACGTCTCGCGCTCATCGAAAAACACAAACCGTCTGATGATGACGTAGGCGTCGCCGGTGTCGCGTTCATCAATGAAGTAGTAGCCCTTCCGGTTCCAGTACTCCTGCGCGTTATAGACACCCTGGTGCACGAAATTGTCAACGTCGCTCATACCCGGATTCTCAGTAGCGCTGGTCCATGCGGCTGCGCTCGGGTCCTGGCGGGTGTCGAGCATGAAATTCATCGTTGCACTCGCGATAAGCAAACTGACCGGGTGATTGCCCTCCAAGTGTATCTGGTGGAAATAGTGCACATCGTAGTCGCCGGTGTAGCTCTTCTCGTGTTGGTTGTAGTGCATCTCCCACTTTTTGTGCCGGTCGGGATCATCGCGCAGGGCGATTCGGGCCCCAACGACGTAGGCGCCCTGATTGCCGGTTTTGTCCATCCAGTCACCGGGTTCGTCAGTAGTGCGGCGGTCACCGACAGTGTAGAAGCCATCGCGAAAATGAACGACCTTAACTCCGGGCGCCAAGCCGCTTACCAGATTTCTCTCCAACCTTATTCGCTCTGCGCGCGTTGTGGTCGAGGAACCTGAGCCACTACCTGAACCACCACCGCCAGAGCCTGTGGAGGGAGGAGGGGGGTTCAACGAAGTGCGGTCTTCGTTCGGTCTTTCCCACAACTTGAACTGGTTGGTCGTGCTGTCGACAATAAACAGCTTTACGCGCGAGCCGGGATCGGCTCCTCCGGCGCACAAGGCCTTGGCGGTTCCTAACTGATCGGCGTCCTGGATGTTTTGATCGTGGCCGGTGGCGCTGTCCATGAGCACGATATCGTCCAGCGAGAACATCAACGGTTCGCTTTGACTGGTTACGTTGCTCCCGAACGGTTTGAGCTCCCGCTTGTCTTTGATATGTTCGTGGAAACGCTCGTCATTGGCAGCGGTGCTTTCGTGCCTCGTATGCCAGTTGTGCGAAAACCATTTCATCGGGAGATCGTAGTATTGGTATTTTTCGGCGAAGGTTTTAGTAGCCCAATCGTCCGGGCGGTTCACGATCACGGGTGTCGCGTCCGGCCCCGAGGTATGGATCATCCGAACGACCGGTGTACCTTCGTGCTCGGGCGCTTCGAAGCCAAAGTAGAGCAGCTTGCTGCTGAAATCAGGGTTCTCCTCGCTGAAACGAACGCGCACGGTGTGAATGCCGTCCTGATACTGCGTGATGCAGGGGATCTCTTCGACCGTGCTCCCGGCTGCCGCGTCTCGTTTGTACGCTTTGATGTTCACACGACCGGGGATGTCCTGAAAGTCCTTCTTGATCCTATCGTAGTAGCGAAACTTCAGATGGTACACGACGGCGTAACGATCGCCGCTGCCGACATAGTTTTTGGCGAAGTGCCGCTCATGCCACATCGGACAGTCATTCTCAAGATCATGCACGGCTGTGATCGGCATCGTCGGACAAACCACCAGCGCGTCACTTTCTGAGTCGCTCCCATCGTATATGAGAAGTTCTACACGGCTATCCGTAGTTGATCTGATTTTGTCATCACCACGTTCTGAATCCGGCACGGCATACGAATGACCACAACCAACCATCTTGACCGTGTCGCTGATCCAGTTCAGGTCTATACTCATATCGGCCAGTTCGGTGCGTGTCTTGCCGAGGAAATCACATACCATCAGTTCGTAAACACTGTACAAAGCCAGCCAGTGACCGGCTGAGAGACGATTGTCGGTTGCTTCGCTAATGATATCACCAAGAGTCGCGGGCAACGGTGCAATCTCTTCTGAATCATCCGCAATATCACTATTGAAATGCGTGGCGAAATTGTTCAAGGCTGTTTGGGTAGCCTCGTTGAAACTGTTGTCGACATCACCCGGATCGCATTCCCAATCGCCGTCTTTCCATGATCCAGTGTATTCGTGGACGTACTTCAGTATCTGCTTGTAGTCCTCAATCGTGTGCCGTCCGGCGCATGTCAGTGCCCAACGCGCGTCATTTCCCTGCAACATGTACATGACGCACGATGCGCGCTCGCGTGAAAGGCGAAAACTCTCCGGCACATCACTCTGAGATGCCGTGTGACCGGTAATCAGTATTCCGCGCTCCGGATACATGGCAGCAAAAAGAAAAGCCATGCCGATCGCCTTGACCCCGGTCATTGGTGCGTTGTCGGCAGTCGGATCCAGCCCCGGCACTTCCGGCAGCATCACCGCCGAGTCATCGTGGAAGAGCGTATCTTCGAATTCGAGAATGTCAACCGGGATGGGAGTGAGAGTGGTTTCGGTTGTGGTGCCCGTGACAGCATCAGTCCCGACAGAGGCATCTGCAGAAGTAGTCGTGGTACCCGACGGAGTCCCGCTCCCACCACCCGTGGTCCCGCCGCCTTCTGAGCCACCAGTCATGTATCTTACGAACCGTCGGATTACGATTGTCCCTGTTCTCGCACATTGTAAGACACTTTGGTCCGGCCGGGCGGGAGGTTCTCCACCTTGGCGTAACCGTCGCCGTCGAGAGTGCCATCTTTTATTTCACCGTTGGCGCAGTGAACGCGATAAGGCCGGTTGCCGATGCTGTTGCCCTCCTCATCCCGAAGTTTCAGTTCGATCCAGTCCTGAAACTTCAGGAGCTTCGAACGCGCCGAACAACCACCTGCCCTGGCCACGAAATAGTAAGCGGGCGAGGAGTAACCCTGACGCGCAGCCCGTTCGTTCTGGACCGGCAGCAGGTCTTCGTTCAACTCAAAGGTCCAGTCCGCCTCGATTTTGTCGCCGTCAACTTCGGACTCGATGGCTCTTATCTTGCGGTCGGGCGCATTGAGATCCCTCAAATAAATGGTCAGGGTAGCCGGCGTACCCGGCTCCATGCCCGAGCAGTCCGCTTTGAGTTGTACCACATCACCGACCGCTGCCTCCTCAGTTGACCATTCCGCTTTGGAGATAACTCTGAGTTCGATATCGTAGCTGCCCGCCTCGATCCCGGTTTTTTTCACTCGTCCGGTCAGGACCCCTTCATCCACCGTGCTGCCGGATTTCGCCAGGCCGTAAGCCACACCCATCACCGGGAAACCACCCTTGTCGACGAAATCGACGTGGAGAAAATGATCCTCGCCTTCACCCGCCAGTTCGGTCGAGTCGCCAGCCTCGTCGCCTTCCGCACCCTCTTGTTGTGCCCCGCCACCTCCGGGTGTCCCGGCTCCGGCGCCACCACCGCCGCCGGGTCCTATCAACACGGTCGGCTCTCCGGGCGGGGCGATAGTATCCGGTGGTCCGACACAGGTGGCCATGTCGCCTACGCACGCAGCCGGCATACCGCCGATCAGTACAGTCACGGCGCCAGGCGGCAAAATCGGTCCGCCCACGTGCGGCACTGGCGCCGGGGCCGGGGTTTGCATGGGACAAGTGTGCATATCGCTGACTCGTGCCGCCGGTTTACCACCGATCAGCACGGTTGGACATCCCACCACAATGCTGCCTCCGTGCACTGTCATGTCGCCCATGCGTGCGGCTGGTTTACCCATGTGTACAATCCTTTACTGGCTCAAGCGTCCGCTGTGTTGCTCATAATATGAATAATACGCAGGACCGAACGGGCAAGTCAACATTTATGTCGGTCGGGAATCAGGCGGCGCCTGCGAACAACCCTTGAGATTTGAGTGCCGCCATGCTATCTTGACGTTGAGACCAGCGCTATGAGACGACACGAACTGATAGAGCACACCGCCGACATCGCGATCAAAGCGTACGGCGATGATCTGCCCGGTGCGTTTGCCGCTGCCGGTGAAGCACTGTTTGCGATCATCACAGGCGATGCGTCGATAGCTTCGGTAACGAAGGTGACCATCGAGGTCGAGTCGATAGACATTGAGGGGTTGCTGGTTGGATTCCTGTCGGAGTTGCTGGTGAAGTTCGAGGTGGACCAGATGGTGCTGAGCGAGTTCGAGGTCACTCTTGTCAGTGAGACGCGAATGACGGCCACGGCGAGGGGGGAGAGATTCGATGAAAAACGACACGGGCATGGTCACCATGTCAAGGGTGTCTCGTACCATATGATGGAGATAGTCGACAAGTCGGAGAATGACGGCGAGTGCTATGTGCAGGTGTTGTTCGATATATGACAGATCGAAGATTCTCGAACCTCAACAGGCTGTTGAAAAACGCCGCAATCGTCATTGCGAGGTCACGCGAAACGCGTGACCGTGGCAATCTCAATTCGTTCGTAAACAGCGCGAGAGAGATTGCCGCGCTCCCTGCGACACGAGTGTCTTCGGTCGCTCGCAATGACAGAATTATCACTTTTTCAACAACCTGCCAAGGCTGTCAGGCGAGTCGCCTGACAGCACGCGAAACCCAAAGCCGGATGTTATGACATGAGTTGGACAGGTCCCCTTGAGAAAATCGATGATTGCCGCTTCGTGATTCCACAGGATTACCAAAGCGAAGCGATGAAGAGGCATGGTTTGCGCATGAACGTGCCGGGGCTGATTTACGCCGATGATCGAATGATAGATTCCATCACCCGCGACAATGCGCCGGAACAGGTGGTCAATGTGGCCACGTTGCCGGGCATCGTCGGTTACTCCATTGCCATGCCGGATATCCATCACGGTTACGGTTTTGCTATCGGCGGCGTGGCGGCGTTCGATGCGCACGAGGGTGTTATCTCGCCGGGTGGGGTCGGCTATGATATCAACTGCGGTGTGCGACTGTTGCGCACCGATCTTCACTTCGATGATGTCAAACCTCGCATCCAGGAACTGGTCGACACCATGTTCACCAACGTCCCGTCCGGCGTGGGCTCCAAGAGCCGACTCCGACTTTCCCGTGAGGATGTGGACTGCGTCCTGCGTGATGGTTCCAGTTGGGCGGTGGAGCACGGTTACGGTTGGCCGGAAGACCTGATCGCGACCGAGGAACAGGGTGGCATCGACGGCGCTGATCCTTCGCTGGTGAGCGACAACGCCAAGAAACGAGGCGCGCCGCAGTTGGGCACGCTGGGGGCGGGGAATCATTTCCTCGAGGTGCAGCGAGTTGATGCTATCTATGACACCGAGACCGCGGCCGCCTTTGGTGTGACCGAAGTCAACCAGATTCTGGTCATGATCCACACCGGCTCGCGCGGCTGCGGTCACCAGATCTGCACCGACTATCTGGAGTTGATGCGGCGCGCCAACAAGAAGTACGGCTTGCCGTTGGTCGACAGAGAGTTGTCCTGCGCCCCTGCGTCGTCGGATGAAGCGCAACGGTATTTCGCGGCCATGAAGTGTGGGGCCAATTACGCCTGGGCCAACCGTCAGTTAATTACGCACTGGATCAGGGAATCGTTCGAGGCGGTGTTTGGGCAGAGCGCGGAGCAACTCGGGCTACGACAGATCTACGACATCGCGCACAACATCGCCAAACTTGAACAGCATGACACTCCGACCGGTCGACGCGATCTATACGTTCATCGCAAGGGGGCCACGCGTGCCTTCGGTCCGGGTCACCCGGCGGTGCCCGATCAGTATCGCCATGTCGGACAGCCGGTGCTGATTCCCGGTGATATGGGTACCTCCAGTTATCTGCTGGTTGGGACTGAGCACGCCATGAGCAAAGCGTTCGGTTCCAGTTGTCATGGTGCGGGTCGGCTGATGTCACGTCATGCCGCCATCCAGCAACACCCGGCGGACAAGGTGGAACGTCAACTCAAAGAGAGCGGGATCTACCTACGGGCCAAGAACCGTCGCCTCATCAGCGAGGAAGCACCCGGTGCTTACAAAGATATCGACAACGTGGTCGACGTATCGCACAAATCAGGGTTGGCGCGCAAGGTGGTCCGACTCCGCCCACTCGGGGTGGTCAAGGGCTAAGCCGGCGCCGAGTAGATCGTTGATCTTCTACACAAAAACAGACGCTGCCTCATTGAGCCGTCGTTCCGCTTCCAACCAGTCCTGATGGTCGTCTCCGTGAGAGTGGCCACGGCTCTCGTATAATGAGTAGGCGGTTCTTTCGACCAGTTCTCGTCGGCTGTCGTAATCGGAACTGTCGTGTAATACAACCGCAGCTTCCATTCCGTCCGCTGATCGGATTGTTAATCGGCAATCGGCTCCAT
>JAUXBJ010000312.1 GCA_030619425.1 bacterium | reverse complement strand
CTATTACGTTTCCTTGAATCAAACAACGGCTACGGCATCGATCTCCAGCAGCGCGCCCTTGGGCAGTTCTTTGGCGGCCAGGGTCGCCCTGGCCGGAGGCTGTTTGTCGAAGAACTCGCCGTAGGCATCATTCACGGCGCCGAAGTCGGCCATGCTCGCTAGGTAGATCGTTGTCTTCACCACGTTTGAAAACTCGGCCCCGGCAGCCTTCAAGACTGCCTGCAGGTTAGCCATCACCTGGTGGCACTGCTGCTTGGATGTAGTGCCGACGAGTTCGCCCGACTCGGGGTCTAAGGCAATCTGACCTGAGCAGTAAACGGTTGTGCCGGCAGCGACTTTCACCGCCTGTGAGTAGGGACCGATCGCGGCCGGAGCGCCGTCGGTTGAGATGATCTGTTTCATGTTTTCTCCATTTGTTTTCTTCCGTGGACGGTGTACGTTCTCGTGCGCCGGCATTTCACCGCGCTTGGCCCGGCGGCAGCCTCGAGACGTCCACCGCATTCGAAGGCAATATATCGCACCGATCCTAAGCGAAACAATTGAAAACCGCCCGAAAAACGGAAAGCCGGGCAGGTTTGTCTTCAAACCTGCCGATTGTGGCGGGTCCCCTCCTACGGCGGGCCTTCGGCGAGACGGACCCGCCCTACAAAACTTGACGCCTCCGTGCTCGACCCAGGTTTTTTGGTGGACCATCCCAAGTTGCAAAGCGTATCTTGTCCCCACAGGAGACTGTATGCACGAACATCTGTTGATCGGACTGGCTGCAATCATCGCGCTTGGAATCGGCGCCCAGTGGCTGGCCTGGCGGCTGCGCCTGCCGGCCATTCTACTGCTGCTGATAGCGGGTGTTATGGTCGGTCCGGTAGCTGGTCTGGTTAATCCGGATGAGTTGTTCGGGGATCTCTTGTTTCCGCTGGTTTCGGTTTCAGTCGCGATTATTCTGTTTGAGGGCGGGCTCAACCTGCGCTTCCGCGAACTGCATGGCGGCGGAAGAGTAGTCTTTCAACTGGCCACTATCGGTGTGCTGGTGACCTGGATTCTGACATCCGCCGCGGCTTGGTTGTTACTCGATATGGCCGTGCCGATGGCCGTCCTGTTGGGAGCGGTGCTGGTGGTAAGCGGCCCCACTGTTATTTTGCCGCTCCTGCGACAGGTCAGACCATCGGGGCAGGTCGGATCAATCGTCAAATGGGAAGGAATAATCAACGACCCGCTGGGAGCAATCCTGGCTGTAATCGTATTTGAACTCATCGTGGCCGGCAGTTCCGAGTCGGGCACCTCGCACGCCATCTGGTCCATGATTTCTGCTCTCCTCTCCGGATCGGCGTTAGGCCTGACCGGCGCCACCATCATCATCCTTCTGCTGCGGCGATACCTTATGCCGGACTTCCTTCAGAACCCGGTCAGTCTGATGGTGGTGGTCATCTGCTACGCCGCCGCCGACGCTATTCAAAGTGAATCGGGATTGCTGGCGGTGACCATCATGGGGCTGGTGCTGGCCAATCAGAGATTCGTTTCGGTCAAGCATATCACCGAGTTCAAGGAAGACCTTCGCGTCATTTTGATATCCAGTCTGTTCATCATCCTGGCTGCGCGATTGCCGCTTGATGACGGGCGAGTCGGCAGCATTGCCGGATGGATCTTTGTGGTCACGCTGATACTACTGGTTCGCCCGGCGGCGGTCCTGTTCGCCACCGCGTCCTGCTCACTGAAGCGCACCGAGCGGCTTTTTCTCGCCTGGATGGCGCCGCGCGGAATCGTGGCCGCGGCGGTGGCCTCGGTGTTTGCCATCCGTCTGGAGGAGTTGAACTTCCCCGGGAGTGAACAACTGGTACCGGTCACTTTTCAGGTCATCATCGGCACCGTGGCCGTGTACGGGTTGACGGCTTTGCCGGTAGCGCGCCGTCTGAAAGTAGCCAAGCCGAATCCGCAGGGCGTGCTGTTTGTCGGTGCTCACAGTCTGGCGAGAGCGATAGCCGAGAAACTCTCCGAAGAACGATTCAAGGTTGCGCTGATCGACACCAACCGGGCCAACGTGACCGCTGCTCGCAACCTCGGCCTTGAGGCTCACCTGGGGAACGTGCTCTCGGAGAATCTGCAGTACGAGATGCAACTGGACGGCATCGGAAAACTGCTGGCGCTCACTCCCAACGATGAGGTCAATTCCCTGGCCACCCTGCACTTCGTCGATCTCTTCGGTCGCGTCCACGTTTATCAACTGCCGCCGGAAGAGACGACGACCAAAGATTCACGACCGGAGCACCTCAGAGGTCGCTACCTGTTCGATTCAGCAGCGAATATCGCCAACATAGGCCAACGCTTTCGGGCAGGGGACGTTGTCAAAAAGCACTCGATTACCGAGGAGTTTGATCTCGACAGCTTGCGGGACCGGTACGGGCAGAACGCCCTGCCGCTTTTCATCATCGGTGAAACAGGCGACCTCCGCGTTTGTGTCGCCGCCGATCATCCGACAGTGAAGCCGGGTGATGCTGTGATCAGCCTGGTTTCTCCGCCGGCTGACCCTGCCTGAACCCGCCACTTGGGAGAAACCGGCATGGTACAGCGGTTCCACAATCGGCGACCGAAAACATTTTGCTTTGAACCTTCTGCTTGACACCGGCGGTTATAATCGTTTGATTACGTGTGCTGCTATAGAGCGAAATCACTACACCCGGACGCACGCACGAGCAGACGACGGATCTCAGATTGTGTTAACCATGAGATTCCGGCGACCGGTGTCAAACAGCGGGACTGACGCGTTTGGTTGTGGTGGAGGCGTGATGGCGTAACTATCGATCTGATAGCGATAAATGTAGGTGTTGTCACGGTTCCCCGGTGTGACGACGCATAAGCAAATAAGGATTATCATGTACGTTATCGAGAAGACAGAGTACGGTTATCACATGACCTTCGGCGGCAGTATTATGCAGGAGGAAATGAAGCTGTGGTTTGAAGAATCCCAGGAGGTGCTGGCAACGCAGAAGGGCACTTTCTCTGTCTTTGTGGATATGCGGATGCTCGAACCGATCTCAGCGGATGCTCAGGTACAAATGCAAAAAGGACAGCGTCTGTATAAGCAGAAGGGTATGGTTCGTTCCGTTGTGATCCAGGACAACCTGACCCTGACCCGACAGTTCCAGCGGATCGCCCGGCAAACGGGAATCCAGGCCGATGAACGATACATCGACGCCTCCGCCGAACCCGACTGGGAGAAAGTCGGCATGGATTGGATACTGGAGGGCAAAGAACCGCAGGGGTAGGGGGGCAATACCCAGGTACCGACCACACGATACCCCACTTCGTGCTCTAGGTGGGTTCACGCAGTTTGCCGGAAATATCTCAACTGGCGATCAGCTCCAAGTGGGATACCAGTCTCAATAAAAAGAAAGCGATATGAGTAAATTAACATTCGGAGTCATTGGCACTTCCAAAAAGGAAGATGAGCGACGAATTCCAATCCATCCGGAGCACTTGCCACGTCTTCCCGAACAAGTGCGCCGCCAACTGATATTTGAGGAAGGCTATGGGGTGCCACTCGGTATCGAAGACTCGGAGATTGCTGCTCAGACGGGCGGCATTGCCACCCGCCACGAACTGTTGGCTGACATCGGGAGGGTTATCATTCCCAAACCAGTATTGTCTGACCTACAGGAGCTTCGCGAAGGTGGAATCCTGTGGGGCTGGCCACATTGCGTGCAACAATGGGGTATTACTCAAGCCGCGATCGATCGCAAGCAAACACTCATCGCCTTTGAGGATATGTTTGTTTG
>JAUXBJ010000300.1 GCA_030619425.1 bacterium | reverse complement strand
ACATGACGAAGAAGTCGTCAGCCACCAACGCGAACTCGCCAGCCAACTCGTACTCCAGATACACGCTATCACCCGGAAGCGGTACCGGCTGCAAATAGGCGTCATCCCAGTCAATCAGGATTATGAATGCGTCCACCGTATCGGACGGTACATTGAGGCTGACCGGCAGCCAAACCGTATCGCCCGGCTTTCCCGTGAAATCCTGTAACTGCACGATATCGCTCTCGGATTCAATGATATCGGCACAATCGAGATACTCATTGATGCATGTGTATCCGTCAACTTGAGCAGATGATGTCGCCGACATTAGAATTATGATGATGAGACTGACGATGGTTTTGATCGGACTCATGATACTTCTCCCTGCACATGCCGCCTGGTACAGCGGCCGCGGTGGCGCTCAACGACCTGCGAAGAGCTAAAGTTTTTGTCTACTGCATAAGTACGGGGAGTACTTTGTAGTACCGTGAACCCAATATAGTGAAAAATAGTGATTAAGCAAGTCCGTATCTGAATAATCGGCGCGGCGACTAAGAATCCAACGACTCCGGACAGCCACGGACTCGGTAGGGTTCAGCGAAGCGCCGCCAACTGTCTGCGCAGATACTCCAGCAGTTGGTCGATTGGGATGGTCTCCTGGATCTCTTCAGCCTTGAGCCACTCTTCGCGGTCGGCGGTTTCAAGAGCCTTCTGGCGACCGGCAGCGAGGTTCTTGACCGTCACCGTTTTGGCCTCGAACTCGTCGGAGCCGACAATTACGGCTAACGGTATCCCCACTTTATCGCCGTACTTGATTTGCTTGGTGAGATTCTTAGTGTCGCCGGAGAAAATCTCCGATGGTATACCCGCTTCACGCAACGTTCGCAGGATAGCCATATAATCCGGCAGCCGATCGCGATCCATCACCGTGACCAAGACTTGCGAAGTTGCGTCCACGAGCTTTAGTGCTTTCAACTCAATCAAGGCCGCCAACAACCTGTCAAGTCCACACGACGACCCGGTCGCAGGGATAGACCGATTCAAAAAACGATCGACTAGATTATCGTATCGACCTCCGGAAAAAATCGAGCCGTAGTCCGGCAAATCCAGCAAGCTGGTCTCGAACACCGGGCCGGTGTAGTAGCCGAGACCACGGACAATAGTCAGGTCGATCTCATACCTGGCGGTATCGACACCCATCAGATCGAGATGTCCATTGATCTCCCGCAACTCTTCGACACCTTCACGCGAGGTTTCCATCGCACCCAGCAGAGACATGGCTCGCTCAAGCGGGTTTCCACCGCGCTCCTCGGCGATATCAAGGAACTTCTCGATCTCAGATATCTGCGCACTCTCCAGGTTCAGTCCGGGAATCCTGTCGCCCGACTGGTCGACCCGTCCCGCACCGAGCTCAAGCAGAACCGCTTCTCTCCCCTGTTTCTCTAATTTATCAATGACGCGCATGACATCGGGTCCCTGCTCGCTCGGTATCCCAGCAAACTGGATCAGGCCGTTGAGAATTTTGCGGTTGGAAAAACGGACCTTGAAGTTGGCGATGCCGAGATGATCCAGCGTGGCCACCATGGCAGCGATGATCTCAGCGTCAGCCAGCAGGTTTTGCGTACCGACGATATCAATATCACACTGCATGAACTCCCGATACCGGCCCGGCCCCGGTTTGTCGACGCGCCAGACATTGCCGTACTGGTAGCAACGAAACGGCAACGGCAGAGTCGGGTTGCCGGCCACGAACCGCGCCAGCGACAACGTGAACTCGTAGCGCAACGACATGTCGACATCTTCGGGTCCGGTAAACCCGAACAACTCGGCCAGCGAGTCCTTATTGTAATGCGGTCCCAACAGCGTTTCGGCAAACTCCAGGGACGCTGTCTGGAACGGCATGAAACCGCGCAGTTCAAACACCTCGCGCACTTTGGCCAACATGTTCTCGCGGGCTATTTGTTCTACCGGCGGATAGTCACGAAATCCTTTGAGGACTTGCGGCTTTACCTTGTTGCTCTTTTTCTTCTTTGCCACAGGTAAACCTGTTTTTCGCGCTTCGCGCGCCGTCACTGTATCTTCTCTGTCACCCCCGCGAAGGCGGGGGTCCATCTTCTCAAAACTGCCACCACCTGATCGGACGGATTCCCGCCTACGCGGGAATGACAGGGATGGCTCTCAATTGCGGGGTAATATATGGGGTTAGCGCGGTTTGGAAAGTTTTTTGTGAGGGGGGTCAGCGCCAGCCACGTGATTTCTTCGCCGCATCCTTGTATCGAAAAGGACAAATGAACTTCCAAAACGACCTGCACCAACCGTCTTGTTCGGGACGGAAGTGTGATACTCGATAGCATAAGAACACCAAAAGAAAAGAGACCACTAGTGGTGAAGCAAATAGAGCCAACTGACAACATACGCTCGGCTCCTTCATTGGGACGGCCAACAGTCTTAGTGCAACCAATAGGATGATCCAAGAGAGTGACACCGTGCCGATACGAATACACCAGTAGCTCAGATCATCAGCCGCCAAAGCGGATACGTGCGATTCGTTTCCTTTGTACCGATGTTCGTTGTCAAAAAGACGAGGTTCTTCGTATTCCAGCACCTTTGAATAATTGTGTATCGAATCCGTTAGCAGAAACACACCCATTAGAAAAAGAAATTCGGAAACCGTTAGGCCGACCAGCACAAACGACGCGAAAAGCTGCCCATCTGCAACCAAGTTGTCTATGAACCACATTCCGATCTGTTCAGAAGTTGCCAGTAGTGCGCATAACGCAGCTAGGATTCCGGCCAACATGCCAACGAACTGTCTGGTGTGCTCCAAGGCACTGATACGAGTGGTTATTACGTCTGTCATATCACTTGTCATCTCCGGATACGCAAGGACATTAGTGCGCTACGCTTGGTTAGTCAAGCATTTTTGGTGACTCTCCCCCCCCACAAAACCCCTTACCAAACCTCCTGTTTTTTGTTACATTGTCGCTCATGAGAAAAGAACTTCCCTACCCAAGGAGATAACCGTGAGCGTTCGCATCGTTATCGCACTTTTCACCATGCTGCTCGTAACGGCAGCCGCCACACAGGGCGAACCGAGGACAGACGGAGCGGTAAGCACAGGACTGATCGAACAGTATCAGAAACAACTGGAAGCTAACAGTGACCCAGCCTTCCTGATCAACGCCATCACCAACAACAGCATCAAAGGCCTCTCGCTGAATCGTGAATTGTTATTGACTCACAACGATATCGTGAACCACTCCCTGAAATCGGCCGGCATCACGAATCAGAAAGGCTCCGGACGCTGCTGGATGTTTGCCGGGTTCAATGTCCTCACACCCGACCTCGCCACCAAAATGAAGCTGGGTAAGTTCGAGCTGTCGCAATCGTGGCTGGCTTTCTGGGACAAGATGGAGAAGTCGAACCTCTTTCTCGAAGATATCATCCGCCTTGCCGACAAGCCGATCAACGACCGCGAGCTACAGATTGTTCTGGAAAGCCCGATCGGTGACGGTGGCTGGTGGCATTACTTCGCCGGTCTGGTCGACAAGTACGGCGTGGTGCCGATCAGCGCTATGCCGGAGACCAAACAGTCCAGCAGCACCGGGATGCTCAACAAGTTGGCGACCTCCAAACTGCGCGGTTTTGCCTCGGAGTTGCGGCTGATGCATGTCGACGGCAAAAAAGAGAAGGACCTGCGTAAGCGCAAAGAGGCCATGCTGGCCGATATCTACACGATCCTTGTTTACACCTACGGCCAGCCGCCAACCGAGTTCACTATCCGCTATGAGCCGACTGAGAAGGACGACAAGGAAGATGACGCCGACTCGACGGATCTTGATATTGGCGATGATGACGGCGATGAGGATGAGGACAAGGACGACAAACCGGAGATTATCGAGGCCATGTACACCCCCACCTCGTT
>JAUXBJ010000381.1 GCA_030619425.1 bacterium | reverse complement strand
TATCCGGTCCCTCGCCGCTGCCGTCGATATCGCCGCACGGTACGACATGAAAACGGTATACAGCGTTGACTGGGGCGTAGACCGGATCGGTGACGGATTGTGAGACGCTGTCTTCGGCGCGAACGTAGTAGGAGACCGCGCCGCCGCCTAACACCGGTGGCAGCACCGCACCATAGATCGAATCATTCGGGCCGCCATCATGGTGGGCGCCGTCGTCGTACAGGCTGTGAGCTATGAAGCCATTTCCGGTATCCACGTACAGTTCGGTGACGGCCACGCCGCTGTCGGCGAAGATGGTTGTCGTGATAACTATCGAGTCGGTTCCCAACGGCACCCCCGGAGCCATCGCGGTCCCGGCGATGGTCACGGGGTAAAGCTCAAGCGGCGCGCCCGGAGTCAGGTCACGGCCCTGCAGTCCCGGGTAGCTTGCCGTATACCGATAGCATCTGAATGCATTGTTGTTCCCGACCGGAATTTCCTGCACCGTCGGTCCAACGGCCGTCATGGGATTGATATACTTCCAGACGATCTCGGATTCCGAGGTCACTTCAAAGAAAGTTCCGCCCGCCCCCGAACAGATAAGGGTGTTGCCGTTGGCCAAACGCTGAGCACCGGAGAGAAAAGAGGAGAAGAAATCTCCCGGCGGGTCGGCCGTATAGTTCCATGACGCCTCCTCGGGACCGTGAGCACTTCCCGTTGGAGGCTGCGGGTAAAGGCCGTCGCCGTCGACCGTGGATTCGATCTCATCCACGGATGAGTACATGCGTTGGCCGCCGTTATTGAACACCAGGAAATTACCTTCACCCGGACAACCCGGCTCAATCCACTGCGCATCGTGCGGGAGGAACAGTTTCTGGTCGTCTTCGGTCCCGGCGTCATAGCCCTGAGGGTTGCCCCAGCGATACAGAATATCCCCACCCATACCGCTATTCCCGCCAGTATGACCGGCTGCCTCGGCTGAGGTGGTACTGTGGTCGATCACCCAAAACTCACTCAAGGGGCGACTGCAAATGATGATCTGATCGAGTTACGGATTGTAATCAACGGCATTGGCGTGGATCCAGTCGGCGTTTCCGGTTAAGGCAAAGTTTATGTCCACCAACTCTGGGTGCTCCGCTACCACGCCGTAGTTGTCCTTGGTATCATCGTAATCCTGAATGAGATGGTCCCAAAGGTGCCACTCCCAGACGATCTCACCGGTAGTTGGTCCAGTGGGTTGTACCTCAACAATATGCTCCGGCCACAAGGCGCTATCGGGGAGCAAAGTCGTGTCGCGTCCGAAGGCAATGGCCTCCTCCATCGTTTTGTATTTCCATGCAAGTATGAGAACATTGCCGTTGGGCAACCTTTCGACATCATGATGCTGGCGAACGGTGGAGTCGAAGTAGGTGAACTCCCAGAGTACGGTCCCATCCCAGTCGATTTCCTGAATCAGTCCGCCGCCGCCGAGGGAGGGACGGGACGGCCTTAGAAGATGCCCGTTCTCCAGCAGGTAGACAGAGTTTCCGGGAGGAAAGCTAGCTTCCCAGGAATGCACCGAACGTCCGTATATGTCGATCAGATGAGTGGTGGTGCTGCGCAGCGGTGCAAACAGAGTGTAACCTTCGTATGCTGACGTATCATACTTGAACAGCCCGACCGTCTGCTCCTGCGCCGAAAGGGAGCCAAACGCCAGAAGCACAATTAGGGTCGCGATACAGATTGTCTGGACATTGGGCAAGCGTTTCAGTGTCAAGGTGCACTCTCCTCAGAAGTCGTTTCAGACCGATGGGCAACCCTTGGCTCAACGGTCGTCCACTTGGTCCGGTAAATGTCTCATAGCTTACTAATTGGCTTCCTTTCGGCAAACCTCTCCATCGTACGACGGTACTATCCGATGGTGTTTGCCGCCAGCGACATCTCCGTATGTCTAATCAGAGTGTCCGTACTTGGTGGGACCGGTGAAGATATAATTCGCCAATCCGAACGTAGTATACTATAAAACGGCGTTTTGTCAAATCCGACCGCCGGACATGCGGCGCCGGCCGCCCTGTGCCCTACGGACACACCGGCGGCGGTCCGCCGGTGAACATATAGTCGACCAGATGCACCAGGTCGGCGATGTCGAGGTCGCCGCCGGAGTTGCCGACGCCGGGTGAGAGGCTTCTTGACAAAAGCGCTGGCTCCTGTCTTCAGAGCCTCCGCCCTGTCCGTAAGCATATCGCTATCGCGAAAGACCGAGGGCCGGCCTTACAGTTGTAGCGAGCCGGTCTGACGGTAGTGCCAGCGGATGGCGTCACCGTTTTTCGTGACGTGCTTATCACAGGCTACATCCCCCATTACACCGTTGACCGAGTACAGCCAGTAATACCCACCTTCGTTGGAGATGGAGTCGATCCTGATCACGTAAGCACCTTTTAGCGATGTCATGTGCTTTGCTTCGTGTTCTTTTACAAGAATATCGAATACTGTCAGGGAATCGACACCGGTCATCTCAAGAATGAGACTATCGGCGGGATCGGCCAGGCCGGCGCGTTTGATCTCCTGATCACCGGCAGTGTCGGTCTCATCCTCTTTCTTGCCACATGATACTGCCAGCACCAGAGCCAGAAACAATGTCGTAATAAAGGCGAGTCGAGTGGATTGTGTCATCGTTACCTCATGTTAAGTCCTGATTGTCGTTGCGCTTTCATCATACTATGTAAAAGAAATCCACTCCCAAATCAAGACCGGCCGGCATTTTCGTACCGGGAATCTGTGCGCCGTCAGGTGTCCCTGCCTGACGCAGGCAAGCCTGTTTCTCGCGCTTCGCGCGCAAAGCCTGCACGTGCTTGCCTGGAGAAGACGGATCAGGGATTTAGCTGGTATTGTCGGGCAGAGACACCCGACACCACCAGCCGCAGAAAAAACTTGAATAGTGCCGTTGTAATCAGGTATGCTGTGTGAGAGGTTAATACATTATGGAATACGGACGCATT
>JAUXBJ010000190.1 GCA_030619425.1 bacterium | reverse complement strand
TGATACATCGTTTGCTTGCCGACCATCCTGCCGACCTGGCCGTGTCCGACAAGTTCGGCAAGGAGGAGTTGGTCGAGGATGCCTTGGCGAGACGCGGCGCTTCTGTCAAATTGGATCAACTGGTTCGCGGTGAGCGCATCATCCAGGTAGCGGCTGCTTCGATCCTGGCGCGGGCGAGATTCCTCCGGGAAATGGAGAAGCTCTCCAGCCAGTGCGGTGTCAATATCCCCAAGGGAGCGGCTGCACATGTGGACGCTGCCGGGCGGGAAATCGTTCGAAAACACGGACCGGCAATTCTCACGAAGCTGGCCAAAACACACTTCAAGAACTATCGACGGGTAGTCAATCCAACCTTGTTTGCCCACTGAACGCAAACGTCGGCATATCAATCTGTGCGTAGAGGCGGACCTCGCGTCCGACTGTCCCATAACGGCCTGTTCCGTCGGTTCCTGCGACCTCCGAAGGAGGACGTGTGAACCGACGGCTGAGTGAGTACATGTATGTATATCAGTCAGGGAAGATCGCCGGGTCTCAACCTCACTTTCGCTTAGGTCAGGACCCGGCGAAACGAACGTCAATTGAATCCGTATGTCTCCAGTTCGCCGACTACCCGACCCTCGGGGAAGTCGGTGCCGGTAGCGTCCAGCACGTACTTGACCAGACCCACCCCGGTTACATACCAGTAGTAGCTCGTATTTCCCGACCGATCAGTGCTCGAAATTTTCAGCGCGGAACTGTAGTATGTCCCATTGTCCAACGTTAGACCCTCGAATCCTTCGACCGTCAAATATATCGAACCGAGCGCCGGGTACGAAAACAGAGGTCCGTCATTGTCGTTGATGGTAGTATCCACTGCATCCTTGTAATCGGTGTCGGTGGCCAGCGAATCGTAATAGTAGTTGTAATCGTCGCCGCTGTTAACCTCGACTGCCCAGGTGTGACCGAGTTGAAGAGGGAGTTCCAGAATCCTTTGTGGTGACTCCGAGAGCCCGGCGTAATGATCTATGGCAGAGTCGGTAATCTTGAAGTAGCTGGTGCTTACGCTGCCCAGGGCGGTGAAAGAATGCCACTCGGTGGCGGTGACGCTGCCGAACGGAACCTCGTGACCGGCTTCATACCGAACTGTTTCGTGGCTGCCGTTTGAGTAACTGACCGAATAGGTTGTGCTGTAACCTTCATTCAAGGGAAAGTACATGCCTATCCCCGACGTAATGGTGGTGGCCGGCGAGTCATTTATGGCCGCGTTTTTCTTGGAGCAGGCCAGCCAGAAGATGCCGAGAAGCATTAAGGCCATGGCGGTCAACAGAGCTGTTCGAGAAAGCATGATATCTCCCTCCTTAGAGAGTGCCGTTCAGACGTTTCTTTGTCTCCTGCCTGATCTGTTGCAACGTCCATGCCGACAGGTGGGGCTGCTCGTAAGCCGTGAAGTGTCGGGCGCTTACGACGACATCTTATAGTTGTTGTCGAGCCTCTATTCACTCAGAGAATGGGACCAACCCCTTAGCATGTAGCAAACGCCCGTGGGCGGCTAATCGGAAATCTCCCAACGACCGATACCTAATGTAATAGAGTGGAGTTTTGGAAGGAGGACGATTTCGATGGGATTTCCGCTGCTTGATTTCATGGTAGCCTTGTTTTTTCTGATGAGCCTGGTGGTGGTGGCTCGCTTTAGAAACGTAATTCGCACTCACGATCGCGAGAGTTACAACTACCTCTCGGGTGGCTTGGCGGTTCTGGCCGTCGTGGCCCTGATGCGGATTTATGGAGGCATCGGTCTGTTTGCCGTTGTCCCATTTTTGTCAGACCCGTTGTTTTTCAAGGTCCTCAGTTGGATCGGCATCATCACCGGCGCAACTTTCGTCGTCAGCGGTGTCTCGACCTGGCTACCGCTTGCCCGCAGTCATCGGCAATATGGCCAGGAACGGATCCAGCGGTTGGAATTGATCAAGAAGGTGCAACAGTTGGCTATGGTTGAAACCAGACTGACAGAGATAATGAGTACCACCCTTGATTATATGGTGCAACTGCCCGACTTCGCCTGGGGGGCGGTATTCTGTGGTTCAGCTGGTTCGGAGCACGCTACGCTTTTGACTACCACCGGAGATGTCGATAAGGAAGTGGCGGCTTTGCAGCAGGCTGAATTCAGTGGATCTGATTTTCATGAGAGCGGCGAGAACAACATGCCGCGTGTGACAAAAGTGATGCAGAAGTTACCGCCGTCGATAGTCGCGCCGAGTCTGATCCTGCCGCTACTCGCTAACAACCACGTCCACGGCGCCTTTTTGTTGTGGAACACTGATGGCGGTGTATCCGATAATGACGAAGTGCGGGTCAACCTGAAGATCGCTGTCGACATCATCGCGCGCAAAATCGATCTTGACCAGCGGCGTACCGATGCAGCCTTTGACCGCCACCGACAACAGTGGCGAAACAGACTGGCCGAAACCGTGGATCACTCCAAAGAACTCAGAGAGAACTTCACCGGTTTGGCTAAGTTGATGCGAAGCCAGTTGAGGTCTGAGTTCGTCTCTCTGGCCATTGCCCGAGATGACGGTACGGTAAGGCGTTTGACAGTGGGAGCCGGACGGACGTTGTTGGATGAAATAGGTCTTGACCTCAGCGCCGGCAACAGCCATGTCGACTATGTTTCGCGATCCGGCAAACCGATGTTCGTGGACCATGTGGACGACGAAACTGATCTTCCCGTCGATGATCTTGTGGCGGTCGGCGGAATACAATCAGTCATGGCGTTGCCTGTTACATGCCATCGCGGACCTGGCGCCGTGCTTACAGTAGCCTCTCGTGAAGATAGCGCCTATGAAAGCCGGGATCGACTGCTTCTCGAGTCGGTGGTGCCGATAATCCGCGACCTGGTGCTTGATGATACTCATCGTAGCGCCTCCGCCGAAACCGAGCAAAGGCTCTCGGTTATAAATGACTTCCTGGCCGAAGCGGGGAAGACGTCCGACTTGCGGGTAATATTCCAGAGAGCGGCTGACACGCTACTGACAGAACTTCCGTGTACCATGGTACGAATAGCCACTTTTGACCATGACGACGCTTTTATGAGTTCACGGGCAATCGCTCACGATCCATCGACTGCACCATCAACGCCGGGCGACGGACACATGGTCATGTCATTGATGCCGTTGCATCACATGACGCGCGACAGTGGACGCATCCTCATGGTTAATCAATCAGATGCGGAGCACCATATGACCCCTGCGGAAGCCGGTCAGGCTTTCTTTCCCGAGGTGCAGTCGGCGATGCTCGTTCCGGTGATGTTGGGGCAGCAGGTGCTGGCGGTGATCGGAATCGCTGACTCGCGCCATGAAGATCGGAGAAGCTTTCGTCGTCCCGACGTCCTTCTGGCCAGATCGATATCGGCGATACTGGCTCTTGCCATTCAGGCGGGTTTGGGACGCAAGGTGACCGGTTCAACAGTCGAGAACAGAGGATTTGCCTCCCCGACAATAAAAGCCTCTCAACTCCGAGGTCGGGTCAGATCATCATTGAGTGGAATACTGGGTTCGGTGGAGATGATCAAGTCACAGCACAAGTCGTCCGATCCCGCGTTGGAGAAATACTTGTCGATCATCGACAAATCGGCTCAACGTATCAACGATTGTTTCACCGAGCAGGCATCATAATTCGTCTGACCCGGTCACCACCATGAAACTGCTCACTGAATCACAGAAGAGCCTTCTCCAGGGACACGCCATCGGGCTGAACCTGCCCTCAGATGCACGCGTATACCTGGCCCACGGTATTCCGACGGTGTTTCGGCTGGCGAACGCCGAATCTGATCATGCCGTCGGAGCATGGCTCCACATTCCCGGCGCGTGGTTGACATCCATGAAACATCGTCTGATGCTGCAGGGAAGTAAGGTGTTGCAGAATCATATCGCTCGAACCGGCATCGAGACCGACGATTTGAAACTCTATCCCGTACTGGTAGCAGGGGAAGTGGAAGCTGTGGTCACGGTCGGTACTGCGACCTCGTTTGAACCTGATCCGCCGACGATTGATGCCATGCTGGATTTCCTATCCACGCGTTACGCCGACACGGAACGACATGATCACTACAGTTTGCTGGGAAATTTCCTTGACCGACTCTTTGTTCGCGATCGCAGTTACGATGAATTCCAAAAGGCTGTGCTCGAACTCATGACGGAACAGTGGCCGGGCTCTCTTGGGGCGATCTATTACCAGTCCGATGGTGTCCACAAGCTACGACTGGCGGTTGGCGATATTCACCTGTCGGATCGATTGGAAGGAACCTTGAAGAACGTAACCGCACAAGACTGGACTGATGCCATTCGCCATAAGCAGTTCTTCCTGCCGGCCGACATGATGCCGGATTACCCGGTGACTGCCGACCATCCTCCCAATTACATGTTCCTCCATCCCGGAATCATCTCCAACCGAACCGAGTACATGATCGTGGTCTTGATCCCCGGCAATATCGGGAGAGTCGAGACAAGCGCACTGCGACAGATCGCGCGAATAGCCGGCCATCTTCACGAGTCGCAATTTAGCACGGTGGCAGAAGTATCGTCGTTGTACGCTGTCCTCGCCGAGTGCGGAGCAACCGGCGGTGAATTCAAAGAAGCACTCATTGAAGCCTTTCGGGTTATAAATCATCAGGTACCGCTGTCACGTATGGTTCTGGCAAGAGATGGTTCCCCAGCCGAGATAATTGTCGCCGGTAGCGACGGGGAACCGACTGTTCGCATAGAACCACAAGCCCCGATCCCTGCCGCCCTACTGACCAAACTGGACGCGGATAACCCGGTGGTGGTTCCCGACGTTCGGAAGTCTCCATGTTGTGCTGAAGAGCGCGAGTCATACCTGCGGGATAATGTAGCGTCCGAGATATTGCTTCCTATCGGGCGCCCCGGTGATGGGTCCGGGTACGTTGCCTTTGGCTGCCCTCATGCCGGTCGAAACCTGGATTCACACCGAACAGTCCTTGAGGCTGTCGCGAAGTTCCTGTGGTTCTACAACTACCTGAAGACCCAGCAAGCGCACCTTGAGGCGTTGGTAGTAGGATCTTCATCTGGCGCTTCGGTTGACCTGGCCAATGACCGACTGAATACTGTCGCCAAACTAGCCGGG
>JAUXBJ010000361.1 GCA_030619425.1 bacterium | reverse complement strand
CCGAAACGCCGGGCTACTGGATCGCGTCATTTGGGCGCCGGGAGATGAATCACCAAAGTGTGATCTCATTGTTCCCATCGGAAACGGAGAGGCCAAGACCTAACGTGCTGAAAATTCGCCAGTGTGAGTTCGTCGATTCTGTTTTTCATTTAGACAAGCTCCCCCGTGACCGGCGACCCCAGATCGCCTTTGCCGGGCGCTCTAACGTGGGCAAGTCAACGCTCTTGAACCGCCTGGTGGGACATCGTAAAATGGCCAAGGTGTCCAAATCTCCCGGCAAGACGCGCTCGCTTAATTTCTTTTTGGTCAACGAACGGTTTTACTTCGTCGATCTGCCCGGCTATGGTTACGCTCGCGTCTCCAAAACAGAACGAGCCGGCTGGGGCAAGCTGATTGAAGGGTTCCTCCACGGCAGCGAAACCCTGGCCGGGTTGGTGCTTCTTTTGGATTGCCGTCGCGAACCAAGCGGTGAAGATCATCAGTTGCTAAGCTGGTTGCATGAGAGCCAACTGCCGACCCTGATCGTTGTAACCAAGGCTGACAAACTCAATCGCGACAAGGTGCATCGTAAACTGCGACAGGTGGAAAACGAGTTGGGCCTGCCGTCGATTGCATTCTCGTCGGTGTCCGGCGAAGGAAAAAACGAACTGCTGGCGGCAATCGGTGATCTGATCACCGTCAAGCCACAATAAAGAGTAGAACAGATATGGCTAAGAACAGAATTGTACTCGGTTGTCAGTGGGGCGATGAAGGCAAAGGCAAGATCGTCGACCTCCTGGCCGCCGAAGCCGACATTATCGCCCGCTTCCAGGGCGGCGCCAACGCCGGACACACCATTGTCGTGGACGACCGAAAATTCAAGTTTCACCTGCTGCCGTCCGGCATTATTCATCCCGACAAACAGTGTGTTATCGGCAACGGCGTGGTGCTCGATCCGTTCGGCGTGAAGGAAGAGCTCGACCTCCTCGCGACTCAGGGAATCAGCCATCAGGGGCGACTCTGGATCTCACCGGCGGCCAATCTTGTCCTTCCTTACCACAAGTTGATCGACGATGTGCAGGAACAAGCGCGCGGCACCGGCAGTATAGGAACCACCAAACGTGGCATCGGACCGGCCTACGTCGATAAAGTAGCGCGCCATGGCATTCGCATAGTCGATCTGTTTGCCCCTGACCGCCTGAAGCGGCGGCTGGAGTACCAGCGCGTCATCAAGCAGCAGTACTTCGCCGGTTCTACCGATGAACGAGCTGATTTGGATCGTACCTACGAAGCACTGATGGCCCTGACCGACCTGTTCAAACC
This sequence comes from bacterium, assembly GCA_030619425.1. Classification (GTDB taxonomy): domain Bacteria; phylum Zixibacteria; class MSB-5A5; order GN15; family FEB-12; genus JAJRTA01. The sequence goes on along the minus strand of JAUXBJ010000361.1, from coordinate 1,979 downwards.
GTTGGTGGTCGATGTGTCCCGGCTGCTCAACGATGCTATTCGGCAGGGGAAAGTCATTCTGTACGAGGGTGCGCAGGGAAGTCTTTTGGATGTCGATCTCGGGACTTACCCGTTTGCCACATCGTCAAACACCACCGTCGGCGGCGCCCTCACCGGTCTGGGTGTCGGTCCCAAAGCTATCGATGAAGTGGTCGGGGTTATCAAGGCCTACACTACTCGAGTTGGAGCAGGTCCCTTCCCGACTGAATTGGTCGATGATACGGGCGAGCGACTGCGCTCGCAAGGCGACGAGTACGGCACCACCACCGGTCGACCGCGACGTTGTGGTTGGCTTGACCTAGTGGCCTTGCGCCACGTGGTCAGGCTCAACGGGGTCGAATCGATTGCCGTCACCAAGCTCGACGTGTTGGACGGGTTGGAGGAGATCAAAATCTGTCAGGCTTATGAATTAGATGGCGAAACGCTCACCGAGGTTCCGCTCGACCTGGCCCGCCTGAACCAAGTCAAGCCGGTTTACCACACACTGCCGGGATGGTCGCAGGACAGTACCGGGCTAACGGCTTTTGATGATCTGGCGCCAAACGCCCAGGCTTACCTGCGTTATATTGCAGACGAGTTGGGAGTCGAAATCTGTATCGTCTCTACCGGCGCTAAACGACAAGAGACAATAATGGTATAGACATTCTGACGTGCCATAATGCGAACCGGAAAGGAACAGTATGAAGTATCTCGTTCTAACCCTAACTTGCCTGGCCATCATGGTCGGACTAAACGCCTGTACAGAGGAGGATCCGTACGTGACAACCAAATCCGGATTGAGGTATCTCGACCACGTAGTAGGTGATGGCGATGAGGCAGTGGCCGGAGTCACGGTCGATGTCCATTACACCGGCTGGCTCCAGACCGAAACCGGCGAGAAAGGGGAAAAGTTCGATAGCTCCAAAGACCGTGATAAGCCCTTCTCGTTTTCGCTGCCCGGCCGCGTCATCGCGGGCTGGAATGAAGGAGTAGCCGGTATGAAGGTCGGCGGTATGCGCGAACTCATAATACCCTCCGACCTGGCCTACGGACCGCAGGGTCGTCCACCGATCATTCCACCCAATGCGACACTGATTTTTGATGTGGAACTTCTGAAGGTAACCAAGAAGTAAAGCCACTACTTCACGCTCCCTGCCAACCGCGGTCGCTATTGTTGACGCACGTTTTCCGACGTGATTGGAGCGAGTTACAGATTAATAGAGAGAAGGCGTCCCGGGTGGGGCGCCTTTTCTCATACGAAGACAAAGACAGAGAGGTATTTTGGAACTTGCATTCTCGTCAGTCAATCAGTTATTATAACACAATCTGGACTGATATGGTTCATGTTTATGTCGAGAATATGCAAGATTTTCAAGAAAACTCCTGATTCCGGTCTGCCTGCCACATGAGGCTGTTCCGGAAGGTGCTGTTTTTTTCGTGTGGCCCGATGTCGTCTCCGGCCTCGGACAACGGGATATTGTCGCCGGAAAGCCACTTCCGTAGCGCTCAGTAGTTCCCACAATTCAGGCAGGCGCCAGGAATAACGACAAAAAGAATTGACAACGGCCTGTCATTGGCTATTTTCGATTGACTTCCGGTCTCTTTGCCGGGCGTGTACATGGGGGTGTAGCTCAGGGGTAGAGCTCCTGCCTTTTAAGCAGGCTGTCGAAGGTTCAAATCCTTCCACCCTCATGTACACGCTCGGTTTTTCATGCCGGCCTCTCCGGCGAGTTAACCACACCGGTACCCCACCCAGCCGACCGCTGCTCTGCGCCCTGTCTGTCATGCTTCGACTCCGCTCAGCATGAGGTTGTTCAAACCAGTGGAGCGGGTGGCCCGAACGTTCGGGCTTGTTGAAGAAGCTCCGTTTCTGGTCATTGCGAGCGAGTCCGCCTATATTTGTGCCAAATGACATTGGAGACATTTTTGTTCTGCTGATTGGTTTATTGTGGCAGTTTGGG
>JAUXBJ010000012.1 GCA_030619425.1 bacterium | reverse complement strand
TCGGCACCGGTTCCGGTTACCAGGCTGCGGTACTGGCCGAGATCACGGCTGAGGTTTACACTATCGAAATAGTCAAACCGTTGGCTGAGCGATCCAGGAAGCTGCTGGACTCACTCGGCTACGACAACGTCACCGTCAGGTGTGGCGACGGTTACGCCGGCTGGGAGGAGCAGGCGCCGTTTGATGCTATCATTGTCACTTGCGCACCGTCGGAGATCCCGCAACCGCTGCTGGAGCAATTGGCTGACAGCGGACGAATGGTCGTGCCGGTTGGCGACTTCTGGCAGGAGTTGATGTTGATCGAACGGGTCGGCGACGAGTATTATCAGACCAAGGTGATACCGGTCAGGTTCGTACCGATGACAGGTGAGGGGGTCAAAGGGCAGAAATAGGATCGCCTGGCCCGCATCTTCATTGACAGTTCAGCGCCCACAAAAAAAGACCGGCGGTGGCTCGCCGGTCTTGATCACGATTCGCTAACGAAGTAATTAGGAATCTAACTTGTAACTCCCGACATCTCGTTGACGTCGATCACTTTTGACAGATCAAGGAAGATCAGCAGCCGATCCTCGAGCTTAGCCACACCCTTGATGTACTCGGAGTTGATATTGGCCACGATCTCGGGCGGCGGCTCGATTGTGTTCGACGGCAGACGCAACACTTCGGAAACCGAGTCGACCACCATCCCCATAATGGTGCCGCTGATATCAACGACGACAATGCGAGTGTTCTTGTCGTATTCCTTTTCCTCCATGTTGAAGCGCTTGCGCAGATCGACAATGGGGATCACCTTGCCACGCAGATTGATAACGCCTTCGACATAGTGCGGCGCCTGCGGGACGCGTGTAATCTCGACCACTCGGTTGATCTCCTGTACCTTCAGGATATCGACCCCGAACTCCTCCGAACCGATGTTGAATGATACAAGCTGAAGAAGCTCTCCGGCCTGTCCGGCAAAGGCGCCATCGGTTTTTTCCAGGATATCAGAATCCATGACACGTCCTTTTCAGTGTATTAGTATTATGCCCTTATTTTCGGCGGTAATTGTCCAAAACTTAGTCTATCTGCCCGATGGTCTGACGTAGCATCGGCCATCCTTTTCTCCCACCCTTTGTTCCCCTCCGGGATACAATTCTAACTCGGATACAATTCAAGCCCTTTGTCCGTTATCGAACCAATTCCGCCAAAACTTTACCGGTTCATTGGCCGGCGTTACCTCCCATGGGTTCAGGTTGCAAGAATGCTCAAATTACGGACAGACAAACAGCGGCGTCCTTGTTGCAGGTGTCGTCGAGATAGGTCATAACCTCATATAGCAGGGCCATCGACCAACTTGGTGAGGCCGACCGAATCGGCGTCCTGAGAGTCCGGCGGCTGGGGTTGTGCCGATTTACTCGTTGAGCAGTTCGATCATCCGGCGGGCGGTACTTGGTGCATGGCCCGAATAGTGGTTGTTGAAGAAAGCAAACAGGTCCTGCCCATCAGCGGTGAACCGATCGATGACGTGCCGCCACCAGCGCAGGTCTTTTTCACGATCGATGCGGACATAGCTGAAGTCGTCCGGTATCTTCTTGCGATCGCCGAGAAATCTCAGATAGTGAAAATCGGCGGTGGCAATCTCCCGGCGGGGCATCCACGGATGGTCGATCAGGGCCAGGGCTATGTTCCTGCCGATCAGCAGGTCGAACAGTTCCGACAATTCTAACCAGGCTTTGTTGCGCAGTTCCACCGCAATACGAAGATCGCTCGGCATGGCCTCAACCAGCCGCTTCAGAGTCGCGAACTCAACCGGTTTGAAACTGTAAGGGAACTGCAAGAGGAGCGGACCCAGGTGATCGTCGAACCCTCTCATAACCTCAATGAATGCAGCCGCGGTGTCGAGCCGCTGTGGCAGATCACCCTCGTGGGTCACTGTCCGAGGGAATTTGGCCGTGAAGACAAACTGTTCGCGGCCCTGGGCGACCCACTTCTTGACGGTATCGGCTGAGGGAATCCGATAAAACGTCGCGTCTATCTCCACGGTGGAAAAAACCGAGGAATAGCACGTCAGGAAGTCAGCCGCCGGACAGAATTGCGGATAGAAATTCCCCAGCCAATCCTTGTAGCTGAAACCGGCTGTTCCGATCCTGATCCGACCTTTGCTCATAGTAATCCAGTAACAGTCAAAGGGGCTTTTGGTTCTGGTTTTTGAGTTGTCAGCGCCAATTATCATTTGGCCTGCGGTCTTGCATCGAGCAGCGTTATGTTGTATTTTCGGAACCAAAATACTGACGCCGAAAGGGAATAGAAATGAAGGACAAACGCAACGAAATCCTGGCCCGACAACTGTTGGAGTACTCGGTGAAAATTCAGCCGGGTGAAGTACTGTACCTTGAGATCAAAGGCAAAGAGACGCTGGAGTTGGGCAAGCAGATTATCCGACTGGCCACCGAGAAAGGCGCCGTACCGTTTTGGTACTATAATGACGAATCGCTTATCCGCCAGTGGGTCGGCAAGGCGAACGACGATCAGTTCAAAAAGCAGGCGGAACTGCACCTGGAGTTGATGACGCGGGCCGATGCTTATATCGGTTTACGCGGGTCCGATAATCCGTTTGACCTGGCCGATATTGATCCCAAGCAACTGCAAAAGCAGAACAAGCTGTTTTACAAGCCCGTGCATCTCGAAGAACGAGTCAAACGCACTCGCTGGGTCGTGCTTCGTTATCCCAATAACGCCATGGCCCAGTTGGCTGAAACGTCGCAGGAGAAATTCGAGGATTTCTACTTCGAGGTCTGCTGCGCCGATTATGCCAAGATGTCCAAAGCCCAGGATAGGCTGGCTGCCCTGATTGATGCCACCGACAAGGTACAACTGAAGGGTCCCGGCACCGACCTGACCTTCTCCATTAAAGGCATCCCCTACGAGAAATGTGACGGCCTGCGCAACATTCCGGACGGTGAAGTCTACACTGCGCCGGTGCGGGATTCGATTAACGGTATTATCACGTACAACACTCCCTCACTCTACCAGGGCTTCGTGTACAATGATATCTCCTTCACCTTTAAGAACGGTAAGATCATCAAGGCGACCTGTTCCGGCGACAATGAAAAGCTCAACAAGATTCTGGACACCGACGAAGGTGCTCGGTACATCGGCGAGTTCGCCATCGGTGTCAACCCTTTCATCATACACCCGATGAAGGATACTCTCTTTGACGAGAAGATCGCCGGCTCCATCCATCTCACCCCAGGGCAGTGTTACGATGAAGCGCCCAACGGCAACCAGTCCACAATCCACTGGGACCTGGTGTTGATTCAACGCACCGACTACGGCGGCGGCGAACTGTACTTCGACGACAAACTCGTCCGCAAGGACGGCGTGTTCACCGATGCCGATATGGAGAAAGCGTTCTCGGCTGAGAACCTGCGCTCCAAGGCATTGGCGTAACGGTGGTGAAGCGGTAAACAGATCTGAGGCGACGCCAAAACCGGCGCCTCAGTGAGATCGTCAAGTTGATCTATGGAGACGTTATGGACATAATCAAGTTTGCGATGCAGATGGAACTCGACTGATTAGAGCCAACATTTACGACTGTTGTCGGACGTCTTCCAGACCCTTTAATCCAGGTAGTACTCGTATCGCCGCAAACTCAAATGGAGTCCGGCGTATCATCTCTATCTGTTTCGAGTTTGCCCGGTTCAAACCCATTCAGCAACCACTGATCGTGTTGGTAGACATAGGTCAGGATCAGCGGTCGGTCTCTGGTCCGACTGCTGTCCATGATGAAGCAGCCGATCCGCGCATCGTCATTGGTGTAGGTGATTTCACCCACCGCGAACTGCCGGAATTCAAAACCGCCATCCGGGCCGTAAGCGAACCGCAGAAGCGAATCGGAGTTCTGGTCGTTGTCGAGAATCTGTACCGACAACAGTGAATCGATAGCCGCCCGGTTTTGAGCTTTGACGGCCTCTTGTAAGCTGAACAACCTCGCTTTCAGTAGCGGGATATGATTCCGAGCCGGCGGTTTCTTCTCGGCGCAACTCCCCAGAATCAAGAGGGCGGCCAGCAGCCCGGTCAGATAAGCTCGTGACGTCCTCATCCTCGTCCTCTTCTTCCGGCCCGGAATGGTTCGAACTTGAACTGGCCGTTGCCGCGCCGTTCGATGATGCCTTGTTCATGCAGCTTGACCAGCGTGCGGCTCGCCACCAGATTCCAGAACCAGTAGCGCATTCCGTAGGAGGCTTTCTCGCGCCCGTAGCTCTGCGCCAACGCCTTCAGGTCGAAGTATGTGTGCACCAGCAGCGAATCGGTGTCACCGGCCAGGGCGGCCAGGGCCTCTTTCACAACCGTGGTGTCCATCACGAACGTCTCCTGGCGAAAATCCTTACCGTAGGTCCAGCGAGGTTTCCTCTTTTGTTGCCCCTTGAGAATGAAATCCTCCTCGCATTTGATCTCCGGCAGACTATCCCCGAACAGAATACTGAATCGACGCTTACCCTGAAACAGAGCGTAGAAGCACGTGCCGTTGAAATAGGCGCCACCCTGCACAGCGTACATGTAGTTCGGAATCCGGGCGTTACAAATATCGGTGGCGTCATAGATCAACAGAGGCGCCGAACGCGTGATGAACTTCTGACCCAGATCCCACCATAGGAGCAGAGCCGACACAACCGGGTATGGATGATACAAAATCGTACCACCGTCAAGGAAGGCATTACTGTCGCGGGGCACGCTGCCCTCCGCAGCCAGGCGCTCCAAGACGCGACGATAGTCCGGAAGATTGTTCTTAATGGTTATGACCAGGCTGTCAGAAACCTCTTCAGCCATCTGCTTGGCCTGCTCCGCCTCGGGGACGGATATGACAGGTAACTGCAACTGCGTCTGACCATCGACCTCTTTGACATAGCCTTTGGATAACATCGATTTGTACATCTCCTGGATGTATGCTGTATCAGCCGAAGTCATTCCGGCAATTTCCTGGACACTCTTGCCCTCGTTCAACAGCACCAGCATAAGACGGGACAGTTGGTTGTCGAAATCAGGATGTTCGTTCACCCTTGGGGGCATGGTGACTTCGATCTCAAGATACGGTTGAATGCTCTCAGGAGGATGGAAGTTGATCATGAAGTTGTCTTCGGAAATCTTCTGGCTCGGCAGTATGATATCAAGAGTATCGACCACGTCGTACACAGTAACACGCCCGTTCGCTACACCGTAGTTGCCCGGTATATACAGTGTGGCTTTGATTATTTCCGACGATTCCGGAGGCAGTATGACGTGCGCTATCGCCCGTCGATTCGGCGTCAGGTACGACCCGCTGAACTGTATCTCGGTTTCGACCGTCAGGAATTTCAGGTCCGGTGTCTTATTCGTTACCTCAAATACTGCCTGGCGGTTCCCCCATCGCAAATCCCGCTCGATATCACCTACAATAATATCGGGACCCTGCGCGCAAGCACTCAGCGTTAGAATCATTATGGCAACAACCAGAAACTGCACAGGCTTGAACATCTACTCTCTCCTTGTCACATTTGCGACGCCGGCTAACTGCCCGCAAGCGGCGCCGATATCAGCACCGCGACTCTTGCGAACCATCACCGCCGGCACGTGCGGGTATAGCTGCCGAGCAAACCAATCCAGTTTCTCAGGGGAGGGACGATCGAACGGCAGATTGCTTACGGGATTATAAGCCAACAGGTTTATTTTGCAAGGGATTCCTTGCACCAGCCGGCTGAACGCTTTGACATCCTCGAGGCCATCGTTGAACCCGGCGAACAGCGCATACTCGAACGTCACCCTCGTCTTCGTCCGGGAGGTATAGTATCTCAGTGCCGTCATGAGTTCGTTCAGTGGATATTTCCGACTGAGCGGCATGATCTTGACGCGTTTCTCCTGAGTCGCGGCATTCAATGACACCGCCAGTCGCGCCTTGCAACCGCTGTCGGCCAGCTGCTCTATAGCGGGGATGATTCCCGCCGTGGAGATCGTTACTTTCTTAGCGGCGTGCGACATCCCGGCGCCGTCGGATAGAATCGAGACAGCAGTCAACACGTTGTCAAGGTTCAGAAGCGGTTCGCCCATCCCCATGAATACGACGTTGGTGAAAACGTCATCTCCGTGCCGGTCGCGCAAGTGGATCAACTGCCCGAGAATCTCCCCCACGTTCAAATCACGTTCATAGCCGAGCATACCGGTGGCGCAGAAGCGGCAACCCAGGGCGCAACCGACCTGCGATGAAACGCAAACAGTAGACCGTCCGGACTCAGGATCCGGAATCATGACCGTCTCAACACACAAACCGTCGTCAAGCTCATACAAGTACTTCCGGGTACCGTCCGACGACTCGGCCACATCTTTCACCGACGGTGTCACAAAAGCAAACGTCTCGGCCAGACGGTCGCGGGTGGGGCGCGAAAGGTCGGTCATCAGTTCGAAATCATACTGCCTGATTTTGTAGAGCCATTTGAACAACTGCCGACCGCGGTATGACTTCTCCCCCAGGTCGATCATGATCTGTTCCATCTGAGCGGAAGTGTAGCCAATCAGGTTTTGCTTCGTCATGGGGATGGAATTTAAGACACGACCGGGGTTTTTCAAACAGGTTTGTGACCGGCGAGGTGCCTCACAATAAATGCTACCGAAGATGGATAAACGGTGGGTGTCAAATGGGCGGTGGCCCAGGGCTTGCCCTGAGTTCCAGAGAACATGTTGCTATGGCTTGTATCTCTCAAAAAGCGGAGAGGCAGGGATTCGAACCCTGGATAGGGGTTACCTATACACACTTTCCAGGCGTGCGCCTTCGACCACTCGGCCACCTCTCCGATCTCAAAAAACGAAGTCGCCGAATGACTCGGCGAAATCAGCCGCTAATCTACATCAAATCACCGGAAAGACAAGCCTAATTTCGACCAGTCGCGCGAACTATAGGAGTCCGTTGCTACACGAACGCTCAATTGACCTGTAGCTCACACCCCCCGATGATGGACACTTAGAGACTGGTGACACGAACCACCGGCACATCAACCCACCCGAAGACGAGTGCGAAGGTTCAACGGTCGATACGAAGTTGATGATGACGAGTGAAGAATCGACGGATGGTAAGTTCGACGGCAACCACCGACGTGATCGTCGTGGCGGACAGGAGCATGTAAGCCACGATCACTTGCAGCAGGACCGCCTCGACCGGGTCGGCCCCGGCCAGGATCATGCCGGTCATGGCGCCCGGCAGAGCCACTATACCGACGGTCTTGAGGAAATTCAGCATCGCCACCATCCCGGTGCGGGCGGCATCACGGTGGAACTTCTGCGAGGCTTCTCTCCAACTCTTCCCCAGCGCCAACGCTGTCTCAATAGCGAGACGGTTTGCGCGAAGGTCCGAGGCGAGGCGATCAATAACGAGCGCCGAGGCGTTCATGGAATTGCCGATGATCATCCCGGCCAGCGGAATGATGTAGCGGGCATCGAAGCTGATGATCTTGAAAACCAACATGGTGGCAAGAGTAATCAGCGAACCGGTGAGTATCGCCGCGAGGCATGTGCCGAACGAACCCTTCACGCTCTTGACCCGACCGGATGCAGCGTGGGCGCCTACCGTCATCATGATTCCCAGAGCAAGCATAATCAGCCAGGGGGATTCGATATCGAAGATGAAACGCACCGCGTACCCCACCGCCACCAACTGCACAAAGCCACGTACCGAACCGAAGGCCATATCCTTTATGACCGGTAACCGCCAATACCGTGCCACGGCTATGGCAATGACTACCAATATGCCGGCCAGCAGAACTTGGGTGAGACCGGGCGTTGTCATTGCGGTTCCCCGTTCATGTATCGTCGCCCCTGTGGAGTGCCCGGATTTTTCACGAGTCCGACGGCGTCACCATGCTCGATTAGCTGTCCGTCCACCATCAGGATGGCCTCCCCGCCCAGACGCACCACCTGTTGCCGGCTGTGGCTAACCATGACTACGGTAACACCATGATCTGTTACCACACTGCTAATAAGTCGTTCAATCGCCTCTGTGTTGGCAGGGTCCAGCGCCGCCGTTGGCTCATCAAGAAGGGCAACCTCCGGCTGGGTAGCCAACAAACGGGCCAGCGCCACTCGCTGTCGTTCCCCGACCGATAGGTTGTCCACCGGTGCATCGACAATGCCCGATGGTAGTTGCACTTGTTGAATAAGGCGACTGATTTTCGATTCCGACAAATGCGGTTGGGCGTCCACAATGTTGTCGCGCACGGTTCGATCAAACAGGTGAGGTGTCTGAAACAAGTAGCCAAGCCTCTGTCTCAATTCACACGGTGCGAACTCGCGCGTATCGCTGCCCTTGAACTTCACGCTGCCGTCAGTGCACTCATCTAAACGATTGAGCAGGCGCAACAGCGAACTCTTCCCCGCCCCGGAGGGTCCTATGATCGAGTAGAGTCTGCCGAAACCGAATGAATAGGAGAAGTTATCGACGATTGCTCGAGCCGGGGTCCCGTCGCCCACTCTCCGCGTGAGGTTGCACAGCTCGAGAATAGAGCCAGTCACGGCCACTTGACTATTCCTCGGATTTCTCGTCGAAATAAAGGTAGCGATTCAGCATCTTGACCCACTCCGACCAACCGGCGCCACTCTGCCTGGTCCGGATGCGGTCAATCGCGCCCATCTTGCTGTCGATCTCATCGCAGTAGTAAACCACGAACGCTTCCGGTATCTGCGGTACTACCGGCGTGGCGTACTCGAGTTCCCCCTGGTGCGAGAGGATCAAGTGACGCAGCTTGATCAGCAACATCTCCGGAAAAGCGTCAATGCGGGCGGCCCGTTCGCAGATCCAGTGATCGGCCAGACAAATGTGCCCCACCAGACGACCCGCGTCGGTGAAATCGATCATCGTCCCCGTGGAGTACGAAGTCATCTTGCCGACATCGTGAAACAGGCCCCCGAAGATGAGGTAGTCCTTGTTAAGGAAGTCATAGTGCGACGAAATATCGAGGGCCAACTCAGCGACATTGGTTGAGTGTTCCGACAAGCCACCCACATAGGCATGATGCCACAGTTTGCCGGCCGGAGCGACAAGGAACTCCGCCAAAAATGATTCATCGCTGAGAAATGAGTCGGCGAGAGACTTGATGTAGCTGTTCTCAATCCGCTCGGCCAGCGCCAGCACGCGACTTCGCCGCTGTTCCACCGGCTGCGAGGAGTGTGGCAGAATATCTTCAAGGGCATACTCATCGTCTTTGGCCAGGCGGATTTGCGAGATCGTCAACTGTGCCCTGTCATGGTACTCACCCACTCCGCCGCGTACTTTGACTACCATGCCCGCCTCAAGTTCGTCCATACAGAACTGATCCGGCTCCCAGCAGACCGCACCGATGCGTCCCGAACAGTCGCCCAACTCCAGCGACACGAAGCGGCCACGGGCAAACTCTCGGATCACCTTTTTGCGCACCGAGAAGAATCCGGTGATCCGGTCGTTGATAACGAAATCGACTATTGTCTTGCTGTCCATAGTCGCAATTAACATCATTGGTCCCCTCAGATCAAACGATTCTTGGTTCGGACCGTCCGCGTGTTTCCTGCCCAGATCGGATTGCGGTTAGCCAAAGAAGCGTAGAACCATCATGTGTCTTTAATTCAGACTTTCTTTCCGATAGTATAAGAGATATATTGAGTAGTTTATGAAGATACTAACGCGTTACATACTGAGAGAGCATATCGGACCGTTTCTCCTTGCCTTTCTCACTATCACCTTCCTCCTGATCATCGATCTGGTTCCGAAGATAATCGATCATATCATCGATAAAGACCTTGAGGTCGCGGTTGTTTTTGAAATCATCGGACTGAACCTGGCCTGGATGCTTGCCCTGTCGATACCGATGTCGGTGTTGGTAGCCACCCTGATGGCGTTCGGGCGACTGACATCGGACTTCGAGATTACAGCTATCAAAGCGTCGGGCGTGAATTTGCTTCGCGTGTTGGTACCGTTGTTGGTCGCCGGTGCGCTTCTGATGGTCGGCATGATTGAGTTCAATGATCGTGTCCTTCCGGATTTGAACAAACGATCACGGCTTCTTTGGGCGGACATCTCAGCCATGCGTCCCACCCTGGTTTTCCGGTCGGGTGTTTTTATCACCGACATTCCGGGGTACCTGGTGCTTCTGGACAAGATCGATCATTCTACTTCACGGGTCGAATCGGTCAACATTACCGACACTCGCGATCGGACTAAACCACAGATCATAGTCGCGGAATACGGCTACCTGGAGATGACCGATCGAGGCCGCAATATGAGATTCACACTCTACAACGGCGAGGTGCACTCCCTGGATATCAGGGATCCGAACAACTACCGCCGAGTGAGCTTCGAGGAATATGTTAAGAACGTCTCCGACGTGAAATCGGAACTGGTCAGATCTGATACCGAGTTTCGCAGTGACCGCGAGATGTCTATTTCAGATATGCAAGACCGGGTTGGCAAAGCGCGCCTGACTGTTGAGCCGTTTCGCCAACGGATGACTGCCGCCCTTGAGGTCCGGGCCTCCCACCTGTTTTCCGACAGCTTTGTGGTCAAACAGACCGATTCAGTTACGGACTCGGCCGCCTTCAGCCAAGTCCGGCAAGATGCCGCCACCCTGTTGCGGCAGGTCGAACGGGGATACCAACAACTGCAGAGCCAACAGAGAGTCGTCGACAAGTACAGTATTGAAATATACAAAAAATACTCAATACCGGCCGCATCCCTGGCTTTCGTACTGCTCGGTGCACCCCTCGGCATTCTGACCCGACGCGGCGGTATGGGTGTCGCCATCGCCATCTCCATCGTGCTCTTCACGATCTACTGGGCCTTCCTGATCGGCGGCGAGGACCTGGCCGACCGTGGTCTGATGTCGCCCTTCTGGGCCATGTGGATCGCCAACATTCTCCTGGGCGCACTTGGCCTCTACCTGCTCTACATCGTTGCGTCCGAAAAGCCGATCTTCTCCTTCTTCCGGAAAAAACGGCGATGAGTCTATGATCAAGAGAATCGATAGATACCTCCTGACGCATTTCTTCGCATCCCTGATAGTGGTAATAGCAGCGATTGGCCTGACTATTATCGCGATCAACGCCGTAGAGGAACTGCGCGACTTCGTGGATCATAAGGTGCCGATACTCAAGATACTTGAGTACTACGCCTATTTCGGCGGGTGGGTCGTCAAGTCGTTCTTTCCCATGTTTGTGCTGCTTGCGGTCTTGTTCTCCGTCTCGATACTGGGCCGTCGTAACGAGATTCTCGCCATGAAAGCGACCGGGTTGTCGCTGTATCGCATCAGTGCCCCTATTCTGTTCATCACCCTGTTGCTTTCCGCGGGGCACTTTTACTACAACGAGTATATCTATCCGCCGGCCAACAAGAAGCGACTTGAGATCAAGGAGTTCACGATCGAGAAAAAGTCCAAGCGTGCTCTCGACCGAGTGCATAACATTTACCGCCAGATCAGCAAGGGATACTTCTACACCATCGGCAGTTTCAATGTCCAACGTCAGGAAGGAACCGATCTCAAGGTCTACCGGGCTGAGAGAAACCGTCTCAGTGAAATCATTACAGCCGCTCGCATCGATTACGTAGACTACAAGTGGATGGCAACCGACGGCGTGGTGCGAAAGTTTGACAGTACCGGCGAGACCTTTCGAGAGTTTGCCGTTCTGGAACTCGCGGATATCCAGGAAGTGCCGGAAGATTTCTCTAAACGGATCGGCAAACCGGAGGACATGGGCTACGACGAATTGGCGCGATACATCGAATTGATGAAACGCACCGGGGGACCTCACATACGGGAATCGATAGATCTCGATTTGAAACTCGCCTTTCCCCTGTCGTCATGCATCGTCGTGCTGATATGCATACCCTTCGCCTCAAACTCGCGGCGCGGCGGCATCGCGGTGTCGTTCGCTCTCGGCACCATGGTCTCCCTCCTGTACTTTGTGATGTTTCGCAGCTTGCAGTCAGCCGGTTACAACGAGAAGGTTCCCCCGGAGTTGGCGGTGTGGGGGGTCAACGGGTTGTTCTTCCTTGTTGGGCTCATCTCTATGTGGAAAGCGAGGAAATAATGCCGAACAGTGATCACGAGAAGAACCGGGAAGCTTGGAATGAAATGGTCGAAGTGCATTGGGACCACCCGGCGCAGAAACGTGAAGAATTTCTTGATGGACGCTGTTCGTTGAAGCCGATGGAACTTGAGGCGTTCGGTGACGTCAACGGTAAATCGCTTTTGCATCTGATGTGTCAGTTCGGGTTGGACACGCTCTCCTGGGCGCGGCGCGGTGCTGTCGTCACGGGTATTGATATCTCCGATCAATCGATAAAGCGGGCGGATGAGTTGAAACAGTTAGCCGGGCTTGAGGGTCGGTTTCTGCGGAGTGATGTGCTGGATGCTATCGGCCTGGTTGATGATAAATTCGACAATGTGATTCAAACATACGGGACACAGTGCTGGATATCAGATATGGAACAATGGGCACAAGTTGTGGCGCACTATTTGAAACCGGGTGGACAGTTTTTTATGGTGGACGATCACCCGATCACCTGCCTCTGGGAGGAACCGCCCAATTCATATCTGCACAAAGAGCCTATCCGTTACTCAGGCGAGCCGGACTACTGTGATCGTGAGCACATCATTGAGACCGAGCGAGTCGAGTTTCAGCACCCGCTGTCGGAAATTGTGAATGCGCTGATCAACGCCGGATTGACAATTGAGCATCTGGGCGAGTATGACAAGGGCTACTATCCGATCCAGGCCGACTGGTATGAGAAGGACCGTTACTGGTATCCCCCCGGCGGACCGCCCATGTATCCGCTTATGTTTTCATTGAAAGCAAGAAAGCCAGAATAGACTTGCACGCTGGATTGGCTATGCTGTGGCTGCCTTATCGGATGCGTGGATATGCGCCGATAGCACCCGACCAGTGGTCCGATTCCGAGGGTTCGATTCCAAGGGGAGTATATCCGAAATCGAGCACAGTCACATTCAGCCAGTATCTATAGCCGGGATGCATGCCACGAGGGATGAATTCATACTCGTAGAACTTTAGAAATCCTTCCTCGGTAAAGCGGTCAAGAGTCATTTGACCGGGCGTTAGCGTGGAGGGGTCAGGTTCATCCGGATAGACTTTGTGGATTCCCCACGATGATTCCAAATCGGATATGTTATGGCTATGCGGCACGAAAATAAATGTCGATTCCGGGAAGTCTGGATGCTGATAAGGCCTGCTGCGTGTATAAGATCGGGGAGTGAAGTTGATATCCTCGCACGAATCAGCGTAGAGGCAGCGCAGGCTGTCTAGTGAGTACGGTATGTCGAACAGCACGTACGCTCCCGAGTCTGGCAAGTAAATCCATTTGTCGAAATCAAGTAGATCAAAGGCGGCTAGGAGTGGCCAGGTACCGTGGAAATTGCTCCGACCTGCACTGCGGATACGATAGCCCTCAAAGTCTATCATACCACTGATCGAATCCGGGGTCGTCTCAGAGAACTGGCCATTAAAGCGAATACGTAGTCCTTCTACAATCGACTCAACCCACACTGCCGGTGGTGGTGGAGCGAGGGAATCGGCCGTATAACTGGTGTCGCGAGGGTTTACAAGCTGATCTTCTGAAATAATCGATGGCTCGGTAGGCTTCTCGGAACTGGAACAGCCTGCAAACAGTACGAAGAGTACGCCAGGCAGCAACCGAATTGGATAGCGCGTCATAGTCTCCCGTTTTCCAAGAATGGTCCATTCGCTGTAATATAGATGCGTATACCCCAGTTGTCAAGGGTTGCGACCCGTCCTGTCAAGGCAAAATAGAAATGTCCGGTTTTTAGCAAGATAGAAATGTCCTATTTTGTTAATTGAGTCATGTTCTTTCGGGCTATAGGTTTCAAGTTTAGTGACCGCCTCCAGGGATGATCCCGAGGCGGAACAGATGGGGTTCTCGACACTCGAGGGCTCTTGGATTCAGTCACCTTTTTCGGCCTTTTAGTAATCTCTTTGTACTTCAAACTGACACCACCACAGCAAATATGTAAAGAACCATTAACCCGCTCTTCAACGATCACCTTCCGAGACATGACCCTTTCGGTAATCTGGTAGAGCTTGCTGTTGTGAGCAATAGTGTTGTCGTTTCGCACCGTGCGGTTGGTTCTGATGCAGAGGTATCGATCCAGATTGAAGCCACGTTCAGGCTTGACAGAGATATAGTCGGAAGTTGTGGATGAGATAAAAGAAAGAGCGTATCCTCTAGTT
>JAUXBJ010000328.1 GCA_030619425.1 bacterium | reverse complement strand
CCCTGGCGCAGGATGCCCGGAGTTACGATCAGGCCAAATCGCTCTCGGCCGCCCAGGGGAAACCGATTCTGCTGGAGTTCTTCCGCGACGACTGAGAGTATTGCGATCTGGCCGCTCGTGAAGTGGCCTCGGAAGCTCGGGTTAGAAGGGCGTTGACCGCAGTCATCTACATTGCGCTCAATGCTGGGAAAGGCGAAGGCAAGGCAGTCTCAGAGCGCTATCATGTCGGCCCCTACTTCCCGGTCTTTATTCTGACCGACAGCACGGGCAACGTTATCAATCGTTGGACCGGCTACACCGGCGCGGGTCGGTTCCTGTCCACGTTCAGAAAAGCAATGTGGAACCTGACCACCATCGACTCGCGCATCGCTGCTTTTGAACGGTCACCCAGCCACACCGAGGCTATCTTTCTGGCTAAGTACCACGGCGACATAGCGGAGTTCGTCACCGCCGCCGACTACTACCGCCGGGCGCAGAAATCAAGCGAACACCCGGTCGACTACTCCTACCAGATTTTCGAGAGCTACGCCAACGCCGCCTGGAATGATAAGATACCTTTCGATGATGCCCTGCCCGCAGCCAACGCGGTGCTCGAACGAACGAACGCCAGCAACATCAGCAAGATGGCGCAACTCTTGAGCAAACTGGCGCGGCGACGAGAGGCCACCGACCGGATCGGTCCATACCTCAAGGCCGGCATTCGCGCCACCGATGGCCGTCGCGACGACAAAGGGCGGAAGCTTAACGCTGATCTGAAGGCGGACCACGCTCTTCACGCCGAACATGACACGCTGGGGGCGATTGCGATCAAGAAGGCTGCGCTGGGCGAAAACTGGACGACTGACCTCAACACCTACTACCCATTCGGAAGCTGGTGTTATGAGCGCCGCATCAATCTTGTGGAGGCTCAACGATACGTGCAGCATGCTTGCGAGCGAGCGTCTGATGGCGCTTTCAAAGCCAGGCATCTAAGTTTACTGGCGAACATTTGCGAGGCGCGCGGTCTTATCGACGACGCTGTGCGCCACGCCGAGCAAGCGGTCGAACAGGACCCTGACAACGAGAGCTACACCAAGCAACTCAAACGACTGCGGGGGATATCTCCGTAGGTCAGGAGTGCTGGGCGGGAGTTGTCAGTCGCGTAGGTCGGAACCCCCTTGCGGGTTCCGACTCTCAAATTACTCACCGGAGTCCCGTGTCGGGAGCCCTGAGTTCTTGGCATGTTGTCGGAACCTCGCCCTTCGATTCCGCTCAGGACGACCCCTTCGGGGCAGGGGTTTCAACCTGCGAAGCTGGGTGGCATGGTCAAACTGGTTTGGCCATGGACAAAAAACCGACCCGCCCCAAACAAGTTTGACACGGCCACCCGTCGATTGCTTTATTCACCGTGGTGTACGAGGACGTACACCACGCACAACGTGATGCGAGGGAGGCGGTGGGCGCGATTCTGACGGCTCATCCATTCCCTCTTGTAAAACGGCTCCGAGCATATTATCTATATTCTATGCCGGCAAACCTGCCACCACAATACTACGAACTCGAGCGCGAGTTCCGCGCTGAGAGAGACCCCCGCGAGCAACTTCGTATCGCCGGGGAGCTTCTCCGCATGATGCCCAAGCACAAGGGCACCGACAACCTCCAGGCCGAGATGAAGGCCAAGATATCCAAACTCAAAAAACAGATCCAGCAACCCGGCAAGTCCGGCGGGACCCGTCAGGCGACGGCGCAAGACCATATCGACAGAGAGGGCGCCGGCCAGGTGATTCTCATCGGTCCCCCCAACGCCGGTAAGTCGTCGCTGGTGGATTCCCTCACAGCGGCCAAACCGCTGGTGGCCGACTACCCCTATTCGACCAGGGAACCTCAGGCCGGCATGATGACGTTTGAATCGGTGCAGTTTCAACTGATCGACACACCGCCGATTTCGCCGGAGTCGTATGAGAACTATCTGTCCGGTCTTATTCGCAATGCCGATCTGGTTGTGCTGGTGTGTGACCTGGCGGCCGAGTCGACTCTGGATGATCTTGAGTTTGTCCTCCAGAAACTCAATGAAAAACGGATAGTGTTGAGGCCTGACGTCACCGAGGAGCCTGACGATCCACGCTACTGCTACAAGAAGTGCCTGCTGTGTGCCCATAAGGCGTACGACGACGAGTCCGGTGAGAAGCGCAGCGCTCTGGCTGATATGTTTGAGGGATTCCCAATGGTGGTGACTTCGATCATCGATGATGAGACACTTGATGCTTTTGGGAGAGCGGTGTTCGATAATCTCTCGATCATTCGCGTTTACACCAAACCGGTGGGCAAGGATCCCGACTTCACCAATCCGGTGATCCTGCCGGTCGGCAGCACGGTCGAACAAGCTGCCGTCGATCTGCACAAGGATTTCGCCACCCGCTTCAAGTACGCCAGGATCTGGGGACAGGGAAAGTTCGACGGCCAGCGCGTGCAGCGTGATTTTAAGTTAGCCGACAAGGACATCCTCGAATTTCGCATGTGAGCTGCCCCGTATCGCCCCGCACGACAACGGTACAATCTAAGCAATTTCGCCGGCTTTGTCCACTTCTTTGCTGACCTCAGTCATTGTGGTAAAGCGAAGCGAATCTCCCCAGCGCCGGCGGGCCTCAATGATGAAAGCCTCCAGCAGACCGAATTGCGGGTTGAACATCAGCTTGGGATGGTTTATCATCGCGACGTACACTCGGTCGCTATCATGGTGACGCTGCAAATAGTCGTCGAATCCGTCCAACAGCATACTTAGGTTGTGCCCCTTGGTGTCACACGAAAGCGAGAACAAGGGACGGCCGGAAAGATAGCGTAGATTGTAGGAGATCATCGTTTTCAAATTTGACCAGCGGGTTTGCTGCGAACTACGTGAGATACCGGCCCCACGTCGCATACCAACCGAACGCGCCCGTCTCAGGAGGAACCCCAACCGGGTAGCGAGACCGAATCGAAAAGTCGCGATCGGAATCTCGAACAGACCCGCCCCGGCATCCGTGGACAAGCCGCTGTCGGGCGCCAGATACCAGTTGGCGGCATCGGGAACATCACGATAATCAATCTCGATAGTATCGAGTTGCAACCTCATCTCCTTGGCGATGCTGGAGTCCACATTGATGCCGTTTTCCAGAAGCGATTCGATCAGTTTGCGCTCATCAGGTTGTAGCGCCAGTCCGGCGGCGCGAAAAGCGCAGCAACGGTAGTCCGACACTGTTGGTCTAAGCAGATTATGCAGGTAGTCCACGCCACGCTGAATGATCGCCGGCGCTGAATCTTCGCCCCTCTCAAATCCGAACTCCGACAGGTACATGCGATCGGTCGCCACTCGCCACTGATTGTCCTGCCAAGTCGATTCCAGCCAGTGCGGGTGCAGATGCAGTTGCACATCGTGACCACGGCGGAGTGCATCACACATCTGGGTCTCAAACCTGTCGGCGAAATCATCCAGACCTGACTTACGGTGCGCCCAGACCGAACAAACATCAGCGAAAAATGTCACACCGACATCGAGCCCCTCGCACCGTCGCATCAACTGCTCGGTCGGGCCGAACAGGACTTCATCGTGACTGACGAAATTGCGTCCCAGGAACAGTTCGTAGTCTGCGGTTATGAGCAGTGTTATTTTCGGCGAGATCATGG
>JAUXBJ010000191.1 GCA_030619425.1 bacterium | reverse complement strand
TGGACGGACTCCCACTATTTCGTCGTTTCCTATGAAGGGGATTCGGCTTCCCCGAACATCTATGTTGGAGCCTCTCAGGTGAGATTCCATGAAAAGGGTATTGCACGCAACCAGACGCTTCGACATCGCCAAATGCCCGGCGGAGACAAGGAGACCTACCGGAAGACTGCGTTTCAGCCTGATCACACCGAGTCGCCGATGCCGTTTGACTCTACCCTTTTCAAACCGGATATCTGCAACATCATTGACGGTGTCATTTACGATGCGGTGATTGAAGCCACCGACGAATACATCCTGCTGGCTACCTGCAACGGCGACAAGGAAAAGATCTTCTCCAACGGTGTCAGCGTATATCTGCCCGCCGGCGGCGGGGAGTTCTGCTCATACCGGGTCGAGAAATTGTCAGGCGGAGCTGAGTAGCGACAGAGCAGGCTACCTCTTGCCGTAGACGCGTTTACGTTGTGGTGGCTGAGTCTGCCCGATAACCGCAGGGCAGTAGACTTACATTGCTACTGCGCGCGCAGCGCGAGAAGCAGGCTTGCCTGTGCTTCGACTCCGCTCAGCATGAGGTTGGGGAAACTCAGAGTGAGGCCATAAAGCGCGTAGCGCCTGAAACCCATTTATGGGTGATTTATCACCGCGGAGCGCTAGAAACAGGCTTGCCTGTCAGTCCCGGGTGATGACCGCGAACTGTTCGACTTTCCAGTCTTTGTCGCTGATCCACAAACCGACGATATCGACATCCAGGTCCCAGCCGCGCAGGCATTCCATCCCTCGTCGCAACTGACCGTAATGCTCATCTTCAGAGACCGGGTTGCCGGCACAATCGCCGTGCGCCACCAGCGCGACCACTTTCGAGCCGTGCTTCTCAACGGATATCTTCACCCGCTCTTTGATCGACGGCAATTTGTCCGGGTTTCTTTCAGCCACGAGTTTATCGGGACCGGGCTCGGTGATCATATCGACATAGTCGGCCTCGCACCGTTCTTTGAGCCAGTTGATCACCGGCAGTTGTACCCGGCCGTCCATGCAGTTGATCGCGGTCACAAACTTCGGTTCATTCAGGAGGTCATCAAGTGAGGTCATGTTGGCCTTTCAGTTCAGTGGTTTTGCCTGCAAGAAAGGGGGAGAGGGGGCGAATGACAACAAGACGGTGCAAAGGCAAGCCGGATTGGGTGCGATCAGTTCCACTCAGGAGGCCCGAATGTGTTATACTTTTGCACACTAAAGTATAATAAGGGGTCGGGTTATGATAGGGAAGTATAATAGGGGTAACGCATTGTCATAAAATAACTTATCGTGCGGCGTTGCATTGCGGCACATTTAATATACTCACTCACATATAATTATGTAGTTGACATCTGGCAGTAGTTATTATACTTTTGCGCTGATAAGTATAATGGTTGTGTGGGTTATTGAGTGAAAGTATAATTAGCATGGACATTAGTGATTTCAAGGATGGTTTCCCAGGACGATTTGTCAAAGTACCCGATGGAGTATTTGCTTTTGTTCCCGACCCCTTGCCACCGAAGCTAGCCTTGGATATGGAATTGGTAGACCACCTCTCAGGGGCAGACCTGGCTATCGGAGGGCTAAAATGGATCGGGAAACGGCTTCCCAACCCGCACCTGGTAGTCAACCCTTTGAGGACGCGTGAAGCAATCTACTCGTCGATGCTTGAAGGGACAATTGCTACCGCCAAAGAACTGTTGATGCTTGATGCACTACCGAAGCAGGCCACAAGGAGTGAGGCTAGAGAGGTGGCCAATTACATACTGGCAATCAAGTACGGGATGGCCCGTCTGGGGGAATTACCGGTTAGCAAGAGGTTGATCTGCGAGCTTCACAAGCAACTCCTCTCAGACGTAAGAGGGCAGGAGTACCCCCCAGGCGAATTCCGCAGACAACAGAATGCTATTGGGATGAAAGGGCAGCCCATAGAACAGGTGCGTTTCCTACCCCCACCTGTTAGTAAAATGAAGAGCGCCTTGGATGATCTTGAGCTCTTCTTGCACAGCAACGATGAATTGCCGTTGCTGATCAAGTTGGCACTTGTACACTATCAGTTTGAAGCAATCCACCCTTTCATGGATGGCAACGGACGTATTGGCCGACTCTTGATTACACTACTAATGTGCGAATGGAATCTCTTGGATGTGCCATGCTTATACATGAGTAGCTACTTTGAACGCAACAAAGATGCTTACAAAGACCATCTACTATTGGTTAGTCAGAGAGCAGCGTGGAAGGACTGGATCCATTTCTTTCTTCGCGGAGTCATTAGTCAATCCAAGGACACAGCAACAAGAGCCGATCGGCTTCTTGACTTGCAGGGGGAATATCGAGATAGCATCCAAACAACGCGAGCCACTGCTACACTGTTGACGCTGGTAGATGACCTCTTCCTTGATCCCTGGACAACGACGGCGGCCGCAGCCAGTTTACTGAAGATGACCCACCGAGCAGCCCAGGGAAATATCGATAAGCTCGTTGCCGCTGGCATATTAGTAGAGGCAACCGGACGATTGAGATACCGCATCTATATCGCACCCGGCATCATCGAGATAATCGAAAAGGACAGCTTCGACTGAGGTGTCGCCGGCTACGCATAATCGTGGCGCGCGTTAAGGTTCAAAAACCCTTTACATCAGCCGATAATTCGGCTAAATTAGGCGGCTTTAGAGGAATGCAACCATGAAGTTTGACCTGCTGAAAGACGATTTCTCAATCCCCACCGCCGAGGAAAAGGTCCTGGCGTTTTGGGACACACATAGTGTGTTTCATCAGTGTAATGAACTGGCAAAGGACAAGCCGCATTTCGTTTTCTACGAGGGTCCCCCGACGGCCAACGGTGTGCCGGGAATCCATCATGTCATCTCCCGCACTATCAAGGACCTGATTTGCCGCTACAAGGCGATGCAGGGATTCCGGGTCGACCGCAAGGGTGGCTGGGATACCCACGGTCTGCCGGTGGAAATCGAGGTTGAGAAACAACTCAAGCTCGAAAACAAAGCCCAGATCATTGAATACGGAGTAGCCGAGTTCAACCAGAAGTGCAAAGAGTCCGTGTTCAAATATCTCGACCTCTGGAACAAGATCACTCGGCGCATGGGCTATTGGATTGATCTCGATGATGCCTATGTAACACTCACCAACGAGTACATCGAGTCGGTCTGGTGGATTCTCAAGAACTTCTTCGACCGCGACTTGATCTACAAAGGTTACAAGACCCTGCCCTTCTGTCCGCGCTGTGAAACC
This sequence comes from bacterium, assembly GCA_030619425.1. Classification (GTDB taxonomy): domain Bacteria; phylum Zixibacteria; class MSB-5A5; order GN15; family FEB-12; genus JAJRTA01. Next base: position 1,848 of record JAUXBJ010000191.1, on the reverse strand, counting down.
GGGCTATCCAGTCACGAAGTGGCGCAGGGGTACCAGTTGATCAAAGACCCTTCGATTTTCGTGAAAGTCAAAGCGGCCGACGAGGACTTCAGCTACCTCGTCTGGACTACTACACCATGGACGCTTCCGTCGAATGCCGCTCTTTGCATGCATCCCGAGGCCGATTACGTTTTGATCGAGCATGAGGGTGAAAGACTGGTGCTGGCGGAAGCGTTAGTGGTGAAAGTTCTGGGTGAACAGAAAGAACCGCTTCAGCGCTTTAAGGGCGCCGATTTTCTGAAGCGTAAGTACACCCCGTTGTTTGACATATTTGCGGACAAAGCGGATAAGGCGTTCTATGTTATCAACGGTGACTTCGTTACCCTTGAGGATGGTACCGGTATCGTTCACATCGCTCCCGGCTTCGGAGCCGACGACTACGAGGCAGGACAGAAGTACGGCCTGCCGGTGTTGCAGGCTATAGAGGCCAATGGTATCTTCAAGGAGTTCGCCGGCAAGTACGCCGGGATGTTCATCAAAGACGCCGATCCGATCATTATCAAAGACCTCAAAGCGGCCGGACGTTTGTTCAAGAAGGAGTTATACGAACATAACTATCCGTTCTGTTGGCGCTGTGATTCCCCGTTGGTGTATATCGCGCGCCAGTCATGGTATCTGAAAACGACACAGTTCAAGGATCAGTTGATCAAAAACAATAACGCTATCAACTGGCACCCTGATGAAATTCGTAGCGGCCGTATGCTCGACTGGCTCGAGAACAACGTCGATTGGGCGCTCTCGCGCGAGCGGTTCTGGGGGACACCTATCCCGATCTGGGTCTGCGATGACGACAAGTGTGGGAAGATGCGGGCGGTTGGGTCCATCGAACAACTGCGCAAGGAAGCAAAAGAGTTGTCCGAACCGGTGGAACTGCACAAGCCGATGATGGACGAGGTCAAGCTCACCTGCGAGTGCGGCTCCGAGATGACCCGCATCCCGGAAGTAATTGACTGCTGGTTTGATGCCGGCTCCATGCCGTACGCCCAATGGCACTACCCGTTCGAGAACGAAGATGAGTTCAAGATAAAGTACCCGGCCGATTTCATCAGCGAGGCGGTCGATCAGACGCGTGGCTGGTTCTACTCTATGATAGCTATTTCGACCATCCTGTACGATCAGCCGCCGTTTAAGAACAACGTGGTGATGGAGTTCATTCTGGACAAAAAGGGTAAGAAGATGTCCAAGCACAAAGGGAACGTTACCGATCCATTCGAGACGATGGACCGATTCGGCGCCGACCCAACCCGCTGGTATCTTCTGGCCAACTCGGCTATCTGGGTGCCGACCAGGTTCGATCCCGACGCCCTGGCCGAGGTAGTGCGCAAATACTTCGACACTCTGCGCAATACCTACTCGTTCTTTGCTCTCTACGCCAATATCGACGAGGTCGTCGACAAAGCGGCCGAGGCAGGTGTGTCGATCGAGACCTACCTGGAAGAAAAGGCCGGTGAGCCTGATCGGTTTGACCGCTGGATCTTGTCGCGTTACCAGAGCTTGGTCAAAGATGTTGCCGGCAATCTTGACAAATACGAGATAACCAAGCCGGTGCGGGCGATTCAGCATTTCGTTATCGAGGAGCTGTCCAACTGGTATGTGCGCAACAACCGGCGTCGTTTCTGGGCCAAAGGTGATGACCCCGTCAAGATGCGCGCCTACCTCACTTTGTATCGCGTCTTGCTTGGCGTCTGCAAGCTCACAGCGCCGGTAACGCCTTTCACCAGCGAAATGCTGTTCAAAGAACTGATGGGGTTGGACAAGGAAGCGCCGCTTTCGGTGCACATGACCTCGTTCCCCAAAGCGGATGAAGCC
>JAUXBJ010000046.1 GCA_030619425.1 bacterium | reverse complement strand
TAATTCCGAGAGTGGCCGCATTCTTGTCAATTCCACCCGATCACGTCCGTCCGCCCTTTACCGACAGTCGGCGCAATCGCAGCGACAAGGCGGCCGACCCAGGTTGAACATGTAATCGACCAGGTAAACCAGATCGGCGATGTCGAGTATGCCGCCTGAGCAATCCATGTCGGCTTCTTCAAAGCAAGTCGGAGCCGGTCCGCCGGTGAACATGTAGTCAACCAGGTAGACCAGATCGGATATATCGATCTGATCCAGCGGATCCATATCGATATTGCCCCTCAACGGCGGAATACAGCAGCCGGCGTCTCCGCCGGCTATCACAAAGGCGAGGTCAAGCGACTCACCCGAAAACGGTTCCCAAATGTCAATCCAGCCGTAAGGGGGATCGTCGATGCCCCACACAGCGTCGTCGTTCCAGTGGTCTCCGGTTGACTTCCAGCCCCACACCGTCTCCTGGGGAACTTCAACGACTGCGCTGATGCAGAGCCAGTATATCGTTTCCTGCTCCTGCCAGAACCACAACTGCTCGGGCAGAAAAATGTTGTACTGGTACCACGTAACATGGTCTTCAGGAAAGACCTCACCGTTGGATGGATTGTACCAACCCTGCGGAAAAGGCGGCATTTCCCGGATTATGACCTCCCAAATGGGTATCTCTGCCTGCCACAATAGGTCCCCCGGCCTGCTGTACGGAACCTGCGGAGGATCGGCCGGGATATCGCTGAAAACCTTGAGGTTGAACTGATGGATTTGACCTTCCCAACCGTGCATCCAGGAGCCCCAGAAGTGTATCTCTTTCACCTGGCCGGTTTCCGAGCACATCCAGTCATCGGCCAGAATCCACGGCCAGCTGGCGTAGACATCCCATCCCATCTCATCAGGCATTTGGGGGTAATGCATTTTGTACGGATCGCCCGGATCCCAGTCGGCAAAGGCGACTGGAGTCATCAATAGGAGCAACAGCATACTCAGAGTTGAAACTCTAAAGACTCTTCCCATGAAGCACCTCCAAGTTCGGCAAAGCGAATATCATTTGAACAGTGACATCCGCAAATCAGTTAGGCCCAAACCTCCGCGACTGCGGAGAATTCGTGGCGATACATACGGCCACCCCCGGGAGTATCCGAGAGCGGCCGCATTCTTGTCAGTTCCACCCGATCACGTCCGTCCGCCCCCTACGGACAGTCGGCGCAGTCACACCGGCACGGCAGCGGACCACCTGTAAACATATAATCAACCAAGTAGACGAGGTCGGATATGTCGATATCCTCGGGACCTTCCACACCGTTTCCATCGTCGCTACAGTCAACATTAGCCTCCGGCCAGCATACCGGCGCAGGTCCCTGATTGAACATGTAGTCGACCAGGTAGACCAGATCGGAGATATCGATCTGATCCAGCGGATCCATATCGATATTGCCGCGCATCGGCGGGATGCAGCAGTCGTCGTCGGCGCCACCAGTGATCACGAAAGCCAAGTCGAGTGATTGCCCGGTAGGATCGCGCAACTCACCCCAGTTGTTGCCGCCCTGGTTGAACCGGACCGTGCCCATCGTCGTACCGGCGTAGTCTTCCAACTGCGAGGCGGGACAACCCTCGAACTCGATCTGGTAAGTGACGTCGAAGAAACTTTCCACCTGGAACGTGCCGTTAGGCAGTCTGGCCAGCGTTATTTGACCGGGGCTGGGCAGACCGAAGTCTTCACCGCCGTAGACGCGGAAGGTGCAGAAGTCGGGATCGCCGAACAGTTCACCCTGCAAGCGGTACACGTCAGCGTAGAACTTCTGAAGATCGTCGCCCGGCGTTCGCGGCGCGGTGTGAACTTCCAGCGCTATGTAGACCGACAGATTACGATTGAAGCCGGCCAGCGATCCGGTACCGTTTACATAGAGGGAAAGATTAGCCTCAAAACAGTGACCGTCGCCACCGAGCGTTCCACCCGGCATTTCGCATACGCCCATAGGGAGCGGCAGCGAACATGGATAGTAGTCATGTTGACACGTAAACGGCGCCTGGATTATCGGATGCAGCTCAATGGTCGTACCCGGCGGCAGACCGTCGATTATCATCATCGGTTCATCACCGGGCATGTCGCAGTAGTTGGCCGGCAGGGTAATCGTGCCGCCGCCGTTGTCAGGCCTGGTGCAGGTCAGGTGGCCCCAAACGCCATCATCATTGAAGTGCTCAATGGAGGTTTTCCAGCCCCAGAGTCCGTCAATAGCACCTTCCACATCGGCCATGATGTTCAGCCAGTAGATGACTCCCGAATCCTGCATGAACCAGTCTTCCTCATCGAGATAGACGTTGTACTGGAAGTACTGCGAATGGTTGTTCTCCAACCACAACTGAGTCTGAGGATCGTGCCAACCCTCCAGCGTAAAGGGATTGATCTGCTGGGGATTGAAGTCAGTCACGACCTTTTGCCAAATCAGTTCACCGGGACGGCTGTAAGGGACATACGGCGGGTCAGCCGGAATATCCTCATGGATACTCAGCGCAAAGCCGTTTATCTGACCCTCGATGCCGTCTTTCCAGGAACCCCACCAGTGGATGTCCTTAACAGGACCGGTCTCACTGCACTGCCAATCGTCGGCGAGGATGAGCGGCAGCGAGCCGTTGACATCCCAGCCGGTCTCGTCCGGGAGTTGCGGGTAGTGCATCTTGTGGCCGTCTTCCGGCTGCCAATACAGGTCCTCGCAGCGGTCGTCTATGCCGTTGTGGTTCAGGTCACCGCTACAAGTGGTCCAGTCGCCGTGCCACTCGTCACCGGCGGCGATGCAGAACGCCTGAGTGGTAATGTAGCACTGACCGACATCGTCGCAGCAGGCGCCGGTCGGCTGTGGACATGGATTAGGATCGCAGGTCGTCCAGGCGCCCATCCAGTCACCCGCACAGGCCGCCTCGGTGGTGATGGTGCACATACCGGTCTGCGGGTTACAGCAAGCGCCGGTCGGCTGCGGACACGGGTTGGGATCGCAGTCGGTGCCCTCACCCATGAAGTCGCCCGTGCAGCCCTCAAGTGTGGTAACATAGCAATCACCGGTGAGCGGGTCACAGCAGGCGCCGGTCGCCGATGAGTTTATCACGAACGACAGGTCCATCGACTCACCGGTGCCCTCTCCGACGCAGGCATGCATAATTACGCCGCCGGGGATGATGAAGTTGAAACCGCGCACGTCGATCGAGACCCATTCCGGATTGTACTCGGGCCAGATCCACGGAAAAACGTAATGACCTTCCGCGTCCTGCATAATGAACAACACTTCGCGCCCGATGTACAAGTCTTCGTCTACACCCGGCAGCGGTGGCATGCTGTCGCCGGGCGGTTGCTCGATTGACCATAGATCAGTTGACCAGTTGATGGCCAACTCGATATACGACGATCCGGGACCTCGCGGGAAAACGTCGAATTCAATAAACGCTTCCTTGTATCGTTCGGGGTCATAGGGATGATCGTAGAACCAAATGTTCCACCAGTCATACCACGGATAGTAATACCATCCTTCCCCGTAGGCGTTCTCGCCGTCGCCGGCCACAAGCACCCCGGACTCATCGAATTCGACAAAGAAGGCGTTGAAAATGGTGTCGGCGTCGGCGCCCGGCTCGAACATCTCCTGCCAATCCATCCCGCCCTGGTTGAAGCGCGCTGTGGCTGTGGTTGTGCCCGCGTAGTCTGCCAACTGCGAGCCGGGGCAACCCTGGAACTCAATCTGGTAGGTAACATCAAAGAAACTCTCGATCCACCAGTCCGGGTCGTCCAGGTGCTCGGAAATCACCATGTGTCCGGGGCTGGGCAGACCGTAGTCGTTGCCCCCGGTCACTATGAACTCACAGAAGTCCGGGTCACCGAACAGTTCACCAGCGAGCCGGAAGACAACGATATTAAACTCCTGGCACGGATCGGGGGGAGTGCGTGGACCGGTATGAATCTCCAGTTCCACCGGTACCGCCAGGTGGCGATTGAAACCTTCCAGTGAACCCGTACCGCGTACTGTTAGATCAAGGGTAGCCCAAAAACAATGATAATGACCACCCAGGGTGCCGCCCTCGTCCTCACACTTGCCTGGCGGCAGTGCGCCGGAACAGAGCGTGACGCCACCGCCGCAGCCGTAATCCGTGAAGAACGCTTCCATCTCAATGGTAGTGCCCGGCGGGAGACCTTCGATGATCATCATCGGCTCCTGGCCGACATAATCGCAATCCACCGGCAGGTCGACCGTGCCCGAGCCGTTGTCGGGAACGGTGCAGGTAGACGTGCCCCAAACGGCGTCGTCTTCATGATGCTCCACCGACGATTTCCAACCCCACATCAAGCCGGGCTCATCGACATCGGTGTCGGCGATAATTTCCAGCCAATATATCGTCTGAGCCGTCTGCACGAACGGGTCGGGGATGTTGAAAATGTTATACTGATAGTAGTTGTCGTGGTCGGGATAGGTGTAGGTGCCTGTGGTCGGATCGTACCAGCCTTCCCACAACTGTGGATCGGGCGTGATATGTTGCACGATCACATCGCCAATAGATATGTACTTCGTCCACAACTTGGTCCCCGGCATACTCCAGGTGGACGGGTCGCCCACATCGGGATCCGGGACATTGGAGTAAATCGAAATCCGGAAACCGTTGATGGTTCCGGTGGACCCGCCGAACCACGATCCCCAGAAATGTATCTCGTTGACCGGTCCGTCTTCGATGCAGGTCCAGTCATCGGCTAATGGCTGACCGAAACTGGCCAGAACGTTCCACCCTTCCTCATCAGGTGTTTGAGGAAAGTGCATTTTGTGGCCGTCGCCCGGTGTCCAGTCGGCCATCACAAACATGGCGCACAAGCCGAACACTGCCGCGACCGCGACGGAACCAAGTAAAACTCTTCGCATAAGACTCCTCCTGAAATCCTCGGGCTTCAAACGCCCTTGAGACTCTGCCGATAGTTGCGATTAATATGTCAGTTTCACCAAGCTCTGCAGTGCCCGAACGATTTTGGCGGCGGAAATGGCGCGCATTCTCCCATTCCAACAGGCCTGAAGCAAGACACCACAGTGACTTCAGTTGATCCTGTAATCGAGATCCGCGCTATTTTCTTCACACCGGTAAAGGAGACACAGACAGAGCTAAAGACATCCATCCTCCATTGGGAAGATACCGACGCGACCCGCTGGTGTCAAGCGATTTCCTAATAAATGGATGCTCTTTTCTACGTTGACCGGTCAGCGTCGGTTTCTGTAGTCGGCTGATTTGATGAGAATGAGATAGTCACGACGAGGCCCGGACATATATTAGAGATCGACCGCTTGAGCGATGTTCTGGAGGGGGGGGATCGTCTTGGGCTTTCTCAAGGCGTCGAACACACCTCCAGTTCTTGAAAGGGCAGGAACCCGTCCTCCTGGGGAGTGTTGAAAAACCCCAGAACTCGTCATTGCGAGGTCGCCGGCCACAAGTGGCTCTTAAGGGCGGCCGTGGCAATCTCAATCTGTTGGTGGACTTGACGCCTGAGATTGCCGCGCTCCCAACGACACGAGTGTCTTTGGTCGCTCGCAATGACAGTGAAAGGGACTCATTCAACAAGCCCGTTCGTCCGGGTCTACTTGAAGACATGCAGATGTCGAAACCATCCTTCGGCTCCGCTCAGGACAGGCTCAGGTTTCGATCCACAAGAGTCGTCAGGCGGGGTCGCCTGACGACACCAAGGCATGTCATTCCTGCGAAAGCAGGAATCAAGTCTTCTTTGAAATGCGGCTGGATTGCCGCGTGCGCGGCAATGACAGAGAAGAAAGGCGCACGTAGCGCGAAAAACAGGCTTGCCTGTGGGCGGCTTGACCGGCCACGAAAAAAAGGCGGCTTCCGGATTCGAACCGGAGAATGGAGGTTTTGCAGACCTCTGCCTTACCACTTGGCTAAGCCGCCCAAGAAAAAAAGCGGGAAACGAGACTCGAACTCGCGACAGCCACCTTGGCAAGGTGGTGCTCTACCAACTGAGCTATTCCCGCTTATCGAACATGGCCTCAGATTATAATATCGGCATCCGACCTTGTCAACTTCTTTCGATTTGAATATATGTGTTCCTGAGTTCGAGATCCGCTTCACAACATCGGGAGTTGACTGAATCAAGCTGTCAGATTCTGCCTGGTGCGCGTCTATCGGTCTATTGCCCGCGTTGTCGGGCCAGCATGTCGGCTCGGGCTTTGGCGGCGTCGGAATTGATTTTCGGCCAGTACCAGGGAACCAGTTTTCGTAACCAGCGCTCGTGGATAGAGGCCCGGGCGGTATCACCGGTGACAGCAGCAAAGAAATAGAGGTCCTTGTGAGCCTCAAAAACCATCGAATCCTGAGCTAAAACATGCTGCATAAGCTTGAGGGCAGTTTCCTGATCATCCAGCAGTAGATGACTGAACGCTTTCTGGTAAATGACATAAGGGTTGTATGGAGTCGGGCTCGCCTTGAGCGCCTTAGCATAGAACTCAATCGCCCTTCTCTGATTCCCGGCTACGTAGCTGTCCAGACCCTCCTTGTAGTATTGCACGTACTCGACCGGGTAGGTAGGAACCAGCGGACCTTTGATCTCCCGGACCCTTTTGAAAGCCGATACGATTGAGCCGGTCGAGGTCGGATTGACCTGGTAGTACCAGCCGACCGTTCGGTAAGCGTTCAGAAACTCCGGGAAGAGCAACAGAGCCCGTTCAGCCGGCGCCGATGGTTTCACGCCGGTAGAGAACACGATGTAGTCCGGGGCGCGGGTCAGCAGGTACCTGGTGTTGTGCTTTCGCTCTTTCCAGGTGGTGGTCATGCCCGCGATCGGCGGTTCTGAATGGCGTGCGATGGTCGAATCGGTCAGACCAAGCATGTCGATCACATCATGGCCAAGCAGTTCGTATCCGAAGATACCGATGGTCGGCACCGCCACAGAAAAATTGGTGGTGTCGGACTGACGCATCCGTTGACCCATGAATTGCATCTTGCGCATAAACAGTTTCTCGGTCGCATTGTAGGTGTTGACGTGGTTCCAGGGCAACCAGACAGTCGCCGCCAACAGCGGCACCGCCACCAGGAAGTAAATCATTTGCCGAGTTCTGGGCGCCACATTCCCTACCACCAACCGCAACGACAGAGCCGTCAACAGAGCGACGCCGCCAAGCACCGGCACAAAGAACCGGTACACTTTCAGAACATCCCCCCCCACCACCACAATATAAAGGACATACAAAACGACAAAAAGCCACACGGCCCGAAAAGCCCTGGACATTCGACTCCAAAAGACCAACGGCACCAACAACCCGATACCGTAAAAGCCACAGTCTGCAAAGAACTTGCCGGCATATTCCAACCCGGCGGTTAAATAGTCAAGGCGAGCCCCGGTCTTGGCAAAGAAAGGGTTGGGGAAAATCGATCCATAGTAGAGCACCTTGAAGAGGGCAAACGGCAGTGAGAGAATGAACGTCAAAATAACAGCGCGGACGGTGAAACGCGGCAGACGTCGCTCGGTGATGGCTTCGGTCAACACCAGCAACCCCGCCACCAGAGCGCCCTCAGGTCGCACCCAGACCGCTACCAGGAGCCACAATAGCAGCCAGCGGCTGCGTCTGAGATAGCAGTACAGTGCGGCCAGGACGGCAAAAGCGAAGCAGCTTGTCTCCAACCCGGCCGGTGACCAGTAGGCCAGGCCCGGATTGGCGGCAACCAGATAAACCGGCAGTAGAGCCAGCCAGGAATCCTCACGGGCGAAAAGATGGCGGGCCAGCAAGTATGTCAGAATTATCAATCCGGCCCCAAAGGCCAGGCCGGTCAACTGCGATACCAGGATGAAGTCCAGCTTCATGGCGCCGGCCAGGATCAAGTAGATGACCCACCCGAAGTTGGTGAAGCCTTCTATCCTTTCCCCTATATTATAGACCAGTCCGTGGCCATTGAGAAAGTTGGCCACGTATCGGTATGAAATGTAGGCATCGTCCTGGATGAACCAGAGCTTGTTGGCCAGCCAACCGAATATCATCAGGGCTGGGAGTATGGGGAGCGCAGCCTTAAAGTAATTCTTCACGAGAGAACTCGCACTCTACGGTATGTCAGTCAGTTGTGCGAATTGCGCATTGTACTTGGCGACCGCCTGGCCCCACGAGAAGTCCTGCTTCATGCCTGCCTTCATCAACTTCACCCATGACCGCCGCCTGGCATAGACGGCCAACGCCCGTTCCAGCGCCGCCAACATCGCCTCGGGAGTATCTTC
>JAUXBJ010000078.1 GCA_030619425.1 bacterium | reverse complement strand
CGGTCGGCGCCTGGTTCCTGCTGTTCAAGTCCCGCGCCACCAACGCCGATGGCGAAGCCTACATGCAGACCCGCAGGTCCGAGCTCGAAAAATGGGGCCCCTACGGCAAGGTAAAGCCCGTGCCCGCCAACCTGCGCAACTGGCTGATGATGCTCGACGTGATGGACGGAAAAGGCCCGATCTACATGCGCACCGAAGAGGCCATCGGCAACCTGGCCGCAGCCCTGAAGGACGACCCCAAGGGCTACAAGCGCAAGATGAAGGAACTCGAAGAAGAGGCCTGGGAAGATTTCCTGGATATGACGATCTCGCAGGCGATTCTTTGGGCGGCTACCAACACTGCTCCCGAAGAGAAGCCATCTGAGATCGCGGCCTGCGAGCCGTACTTCATCGGTTCCCACTCCGGCGCTTCCGGCGCCTGGCTCAGTGGTCCCGAGGATCTCGCTCACAAGGACTACTTCTGGGGTTATGCTCAGATGACTACGGTCAAGGGTATGTTCGCGGCGGGCGACGCTTCCGGCGCCTCCAGCCACAAGTTCTCCTCCGGCTCGCACGCCGAGGGTCGTATTGCGGCTAAGGCGGCGGTGAAGTTCGCTGTCGAGAATGCCGACGAGCCGAAGGCTGATGCTGCTAAGGTGGAAGAGCTCAAGAAGACGATTCTGGCTCCGCTGGATCGGTTCGAAGAGCATAAGAACTATACCTCCGATCCGGACACCAACCCGAACTACATCCGTCCGAAGATGTTCATGTTCCGTTTGCAGAAGATCATGGACGAATACGCGGGCGGTGTCTCCACGCAGTTCACCACCAGCAAGCCGCTTCTGGAGAAGGGCCTCGAGTTGATCGACTTCCTCAGGGAAGACTCTCTGCAACTCGCTGCTGAGGACAAACACGAACTGATGCGCTGCTGGGAAAACATCCACCGGATGTGGCAGGCCGAAGCCCACGTGCGGACCATCCTCTTCCGTGAGGAAACGCGCTGGCCGGGCTACTACTTCCGCTCGGATACTCCGAAGATGAAGGATGACTGGGAAGTGTTTGCTAACTGCAAATGGGATCCGGCGTCCAACAAATGGGAAATGATGAAACGCGAGATTCACCACGTTTTCTAATTGTGACTTCGGTTTGAATGTGACACGACAAGTCCTCCGGGCAATTCGCCCGGAGGACTTTCATTTGAAGGTGTTGATGACCGGTCCTCTGTCATCCCCACCATATTCCGTCACCCCCGCCGTATTCCGTCACCCCCGCGAAGGCGGGGGCCATCTTCGGTTTCGTTTGAACGGGATATCGGAGGGATTCCCGCCTGCGCGGGATTGACAGAGAGCGCGGGAACGACAGAACCGAGAGTGTCGACACTGACATGCCAGGATAATGCTGGCCAACCCAGAACTTTTTGCTTACTATTGTGCCCATGGAATATTCAGACAAATGTCCGCACTGCGGAGAGAAAATGTCGAAGTGGCAACCGCCGGTCGAAGCCAACTGGGGCACGCATCCCCAGTATGTTTGCTTCAACGACGAGTGCTCTTACTACATCAAAGGCTGGGAGTGGATGAGTTCACAATACCAGCAGAAGGTCTCCTACCGGCATCGGCTCGACCCGGAAACCGGTGTTGCCGGGCCGATTCCGGTCTGGTCGGCATCGGCGCTGAGAGACCGTATTATCGAAGATGAGGACTGACCAATGAAAGAAATCGAAAACCTCAAAGAGGCCATTCTCAAAGATGAGAAAGAGTATCCCCGGATGGACCTTGATACCAAGTTCAAGTTCCGTTGTCATCCGGGTGTGCCATGCTTCAACGAGTGCTGTGCCGATGTCAACATCTTCCTGACGCCGTACGATGTTATACGGCTCAAGAATGCCCTGGGTATCTCCTCGCAGGAATTCCTGAGCAAGTACACTCTCGCGCCGTTTGATAAGAATCTCAACTACCCGGTTATTCTGCTGGCTATGCAGGAGAACGAGAGTAAAAGCTGTCATTTTGTCGGCGACAGCGGCTGTACAGTGTATGCAGACCGCCCCTGGGCTTGCCGCATGTATCCCCTCGGACTCGCCTCGCCACGGGACGGGATAACCGGCCCGCTGCAAAAGGAGTTTTACTTCCTGTTGCAGGAACCTGTTTGCAAGGGGTTCAGCGAGGACAAAGAGCAAACGGTTGCTCAGTGGTTGGACAACGAAGGGATCGACGACTACAGCGAGATGGGCGAGTTGTTCAAGAATCTCACGCTGCATTCTTTCTTCGACAAGGGGGGCAAGCTCGATCCGGGCCGGATGGAGATGTTCTTCACGGTCTGCTACAACATCGACAAGTTCCGCGAATTCGTGTTTGAAAGCACTTTCCTGCAGAAGTTCGATGTGGACGACGCCCTTATCGAGAAGATCAAGACCGACGATGTCGAACTGTTCAAGTTCGGGTGCCAGTGGCTGCGGTTTGCAGCGTTCGGTGAAGACACAATGAAAGTCGACAGCACGGTGGCCAACACCAAGCTCGCCGAGTTGAAAGCCAAACAGAAACTCAAATGATCGTGTAGGTCGAAACCCCTGCGCTGACAGTCCGCCGTAGGTGGGGTTTCAACAGACAAGCCTGTCTTTCGCACTTCCCCGGTGGCCCACCCCGCCCAGGGCGGGGCTGTGGGAGCATGACTGCACCATCGCACCCACAGTTGCCTCCCGCAACTCTCCATCCTCGATATCATAGTAGCTGAAAACGGCCCGGTCATTGACGAGGCGCGAAGCATGCTGGCCGGCTCGTTCCGGATCTATCCGCAACAACGCCAACAGCGCAAATGCTCGGATGTACGCATCATCGCTTTCAAGGGAGGGGAGGAGTTCGTCGAGGCGGTCGCGGTAGATGTCGGGGCGCAGCGAAGCCACTCGCGCCACCGCCCAGTGGGCGCCGTGTTCAAACGGTTCCTCGTCAAGATACGACAGCAGCAGTTGCCCGAACTCATCGATCAGGATTGGCACGTTGTACAGAATCTCGCCGATTGCCTCGGCCGCGTACCAGCCGACATTGCCGGACTCGTCGTTCATCTGCCATAGCTGAGCACGGATCATCACGCGCACGCGCTCCAGGTCCGCTTCGGCGATAACTGCCGCGACTTTGCCCAACGCCTCGATAGCGCGCCAGCATATCAGCGGTTCACGGTCGAACAGCATTGTTGGCAACACCCGCACCACATGTGGATCCTCGCGCGCCATTGCCTCAACGGCATCCATGTTGCGCTCGTGCAGCAATTGTCGTAACGCCGCCTTCCGTTGTTTCCGGGAAGGTGTGGTTGTGTCGTTTTGTTGACTAATCATGCGATCACCTGATTAAGGTGTCAGGGGGACAAGCCTCCTGACCTACGAATTGCTATCCCAACGCCACATCAAGAGCCATCATCACTGCAAAGCCAAGCATAACGCCCATGGTGGCGGCGTGTGAGTGGCCGCTGGTCTGTGACTCGGGGACCAGTTCTTCCACTACCACAAATATCATTGCCCCGGCGGCGAAAGCCAGCGCATAGGGAAGAATCGGTCGCGCTATCAATACCAGAGCCGCTCCCAGCACACCCGCGACCGGTTCGACCACACCGGAAAGTTGACCGTACCAAAACGATTTTGCCCGCGACATGCCTTCGCGTCGCAACGGCATCGACACGGCCAGGCCCTCCGGGAAATTCTGTATACCGATGCCAATAGCCAAAGCCACTGCTCCCGCCAGGGTCGCGGACGGCAGTCCGGCCGCCACTGCGCCGAAAGCGATACCCACGGCCAGCCCTTCCGGAATATTATGCAGTGTAATGGCCATAATCAAGAGCGTCGAACGCTGCCAACTGGTCTTGATCCCTTCGGCCTGATCCGTGGGGAAACCTGGGTGCAGGTGGGGCAGGATGCGGTCGAGGCCACGCAGGAAAACTGCACCCAGCAAGAACCCAACGGTAGCCGGAACCCATGAGGGTAATGACTGACCCTCGGACATCTCGATCGCCGGCGCCAGAAGCGACCAATAGCTGGCGGCGATCATCACGCCGGCGGCAAAGCCGAGCATGGCGTCGAGAGTTTTTCGTTTCATCTCCCTGGCCACGAAGACGGTAGCGGCGCCCAACGCCGTAACAAACCAGGTAAAGCAAGTTGCCAGCAAGGCCTGCCAAATCGGGTTCAGGTCTTTCAATGATTCCAGGAACGACATAGTCTACTCATCCACCAAGAATCCATGTTCTCTCCGGTTGACCATAACGGGCACAGCAGCGCTGCGTTGCAGTCGAGCCGGTATCATATCGCTACTCTTGTGCCCTACGATTAAGTGTTTGCCGGCACTTGTCCACTAAAACGTTGCGCCGCTGCATTTGTTCTGGCTTGCTTACTTGTGCTAAATTCCATGAAGCTGCCGGCTTCATACCGCCGGAAACGCCGCAAATAAGTCTGGACCTCCGGTGCAGTGAAGTCATATCTTGGGGATATGGATAGTATTACCTACCAACCTATCGGCGTTGTGCACTCTCCGTTCAGCAGTCCCGAAGGCGCACCCGTTCAGCCCAGTCGAAGTTCCGGCGCTTCAGGCAGTATCGAATTGCTTCCGGAGTATACCGAAGGTCTGAGTGACCTCGATGGCTTTTCGCACCTCGTGCTGCTCTTTCACTTGCATCTATCGGAGGGGTTTGCGCTGACGGTCAAGCCGTATCTCGACGATCAAAGGCGCGGTCTTTTTGCTACCCGTGCGCCGCGGCGACCCAATCCGATCGGCCTTTCAGTATTAGTGATTGATCGCATCGACGGCAACATCATCCACGTGTCTAACCTGGACATTATCGACGGTACGCCGGTGCTGGATATTAAGCCGTACGTTCCACCTTTCGATGAGGCCGAAGATGTTCGATTCGGTTGGCTGAAAGGGAAATCAAACCGCGCCGACAACACGCGGGCGGACAAACGGTTCCATCGCGGTCAGTAACTGACTTGCCAGAAGCTGTTTCACAAGCCCATGTCCGGCTTCACTGTGACGGCTGTGAACAGGTGCGTCTCCGTTCGTAGATGCCATCACTACACCGGCACGTGGGCCAGCATGAACTCCAATAGACGAATAGCGCCCGACTTGCCCTCGGACCCGACCTCCATCGATGGCCCGACACAGGAGGGGCAGCCATCTTCACAGGCGCACGATCTGAGATGCTCCAGACAGGCCGCCCACAAGGGCTCGTGCTCGTTGAACAGTTTCTCCGAGAGACCGACTCCGCCGGGGATGTTCTCATAGATATAAATAGTGGGTTGCTCCGTGAACGGCGCCCGCACCTGCGAAATGGAGCGCAAGTCGCGCGGGTCGCACATTACCCACAACGGCGCTATCTTGCCCAGGATATTAGCCAACCCTCGCAGAGCGCCGCCGAAGTCGGAACCGCCCAGACCGACGCGGAAGGAGACATCACCGGGAAAGGCGTACCAGAACGCACTGGTATGCATCTCCAGTTCCGGCAAATCAAGTTTGCCGGAACCTACGTTTTCGTGTGTCTGGAATTTGATTTTCTTAAACATCACGGTGACGCTGGTGACCGACACCTCGCCGTGGTTCATGCGTGAGTCACCGAACTGGGTTTCAGCGTTAACCGCCAGCACCTTCAGATCGCTCTTGGTCTCAGCATCGGTGTAGTAGTCAACCTTAGTCTCCTTGACGTACGCCTTGCGCCCTTCCCAATCGAGTTTGGTCACCTGATACTGATCGGCGCGGTGCAGATAAATCGCCTCGGGGTGGAGGAATATCGGCGCTGAAAAATAGTCGACTTCGCCAATCACGGAGGAATTCTTGTTTTCATTCAGTATCACGAAATTCTTCGGCGAAGCTGAGCGCAATGACACTTCCCCCGCGGGATAGATCTCGGATGACCAATGGTAACGATTTCCGGAATGTCTGACCACATTGGAATCCGCCAGGTAGTTGAGGATTTCGACGCTGCCGTCGCATGTACGCGTGTCTTCTTCATCGTAAGGAAGTTCGAAGGCGCCGCACTTAAGGTGATTGGTCCTTATGATCAGATTGTCGGGATCAATTATACCCGACTCCGGCGTCTTATCAAGAATGTACTTGGGCTCGGTACACAAGAACTGGTTGATGGCGGACGAATTGGCCACCATGATCGTCAACGAGGCGCCACTGCGACGCCCGGCCCGGCCGGCCTGCTGCCAGAGTGAGGCAATCGATCCGGGGTAGCCGACGATGATCGATACCTCCAGACTTCCGATATCAACGCCCAACTCCAGAGCATTGGTCGACACGACGCCGGTGATGGATCCATCGCGCAAGCCCCGCTCAATCTGTCGACGTTCGTTCGGCAGGTAGCCGCCGCGATAGCCGGCGATTTTGATGCCGCGACCGAAGTCGCCCTTCAATTCGCGTTGGAGATAAGTCAGCAGCACCTCGACATACAGCCGGTAGCGGGCAAAAACGATTGTCTGAATACGGTGGCGTAGAAAATAAGTTGCCAACCGTGAGGCCTCTTTGATAGCCGACTTGCGCATCCCCAGTTGCTTGTTGATTACCGGCGGATTGTAGATCAGGAAATGTTTCTCACCAGCCGGAGCGCCGTTGTTGTTAACAAGCTTCACCGGTCGACCGATGATGCGTCCGGCTAACTCGTCCGGGTTGGCGATGGTGGCCGAACAACAGATGAACGTCGGATTCGAACCATAGAATTTGCAGATGCGACGCAGCCTTTTGATCACGTTGGCCAGGTGGGATCCGAAGATGCCCCGATACTGGTGGACCTCATCGACTACAACATACTTGAGATTCTCGAACAGCTTGATCCACTTGGTGTGGTGGGGAAGGATGCCGGTGTGCAGCATGTCGGGGTTGGTGATGACGATATGTCCGGCTGACCTGATCGCCCGCCGCGCTGTGTGCGGTGTGTCGCCGTCGAACGTGTAAGTTTTGATATCGACATCCAGCTTCTGGATCATATCGTACAACTCTCCCAGTTGATCCTGCGAGAGTGCCTTAGTCGGGAACAGGTAAAGGGCGCGCGTATCCGGTTGTTTCAAAATCTTGTCCAGAACCGGCAGGTTGTAGCACAACGTTTTGCCGGAGGCGGTCGGTGTCACCACCACCACGTCCCGGTCCTCCCGAATCAGTTTGATTGCGCTGGCCTGGTGGGAATAAAGCTTGTTGAGACCTTTCTCGGCGAGGG
>JAUXBJ010000060.1 GCA_030619425.1 bacterium | reverse complement strand
CAAGAGACACTAAAGCTGGTCGACTTCGTGCAGCTCAGCCCAAAGGCCCTGGCGGAGGTCCGCGCGGAGGCGCTGGAACTGGAGAAGCGCGCCTACGTGTACGGTCACACGCCATCGGCGGAGCACACGCTTGGCGCCAACAAAACGAAGTAATCAGTCTTGGTCTTAAGAAATCGTTTTCATGAATCCGTCTTAATGAAGATTTTCTATTTTCTCTGTTAGGAGATCTGAGGACGAAATCCTCCACTAAAATGTAAGGAATAAAGCTGAACTGTAGCTGAATTATAGCTTGCAATACAACAGAAGTTCTCTTCTTCTCTGCGTCTTCGTGTCTTTGCAGTGAAAGACGAACAACAACTGATGTTTTACTTATAACTTTCCATGACTGTCAAAGTTGCGCAAATGTGCGGAAGCGATTTGCGGGAACCAAGCAGCGTCGGATACCGTTTCACTTACCTCCGACACTAGCAAAAGGAGGAAGTCTGATATGATGCGTTGGATCGTTGGAACGAGCCTTCAGGCTCGATTCGTAGTGTTAGGTGTCGCTGCATTGCTGATGGTTTTTGGCTTTGTGAAAATTGACGAGATGCCGGTGGATACTTTGCCGGAGTTCTCACGGCCGAAGGTGCAGATTCAAACCGAGGCCCTCGGACTTTCCGCCCAGGAAGTGGAAGCCATGATCACCACTCCCTTTGAGGCGGACATGCTCAACGGGACGCCGTGGGCCGAGAAAATCCGTTCCGTGTCGATTCCTGGGCTATCGTCTATCGAGCTCACCTTCGAGGAAGGGACTGACATCATGCGTGCCCGGCAGATGGTCCAGGAAAACATGACAGAGGTGTTTGCGCTCCCAAATGTGTCGAAACCGCCCACTATGATCAATCCTCTCTCCTCGATCAGCCGGTGCCTACAGATCGGGCTGACCTCGGACAAACTGTCCCTGATCGAAATGTCGGTGCTCGCCCGCTGGACGATTGTGCCCCGCTTAATGGGCTTACCCGGCGTGGCGAATGTGTCGATATGGGGCCAGCGCAAGCGGCAGTTGCAAGTGCAGGTGGATCCGGAACGGTTGCGAAATCAGGATGTGAGGCTGAGGCAAATCATCAAGACCACTGGGAACACGCTGTGGGCATCGCCATTAACCTTTTTGGAAGCCTCGACGCCCGGTAGCGGTGGGTGGATTGACACCCCCAATCAACGGCTCGGGATACGGCATATTCTGCCAATCTCGAAGCCGGAAGAATTGGCTCAGGTTCCCATTGATGGCGCAACATCAAAATGCCTGGGCGATGTGGCCGATGTTGTGGAAAACCATCAACCGCTCATTGGGGATGCTATCATCGCCGATACCCCATCACTCATGTTAATTGTTGAAAAATTTCCGTGGGCCAATACCGTGGAGGTTACTGAAGAAGTTGAAGAAGCGCTCGATGCGTTACGGCCTGGTTTATCCGGACTCAATATGGACTCCTCCCTCTTTCGGCCGGCAACCTACATCGAGCTGGCGATCGATAATCTCTCCACGGTGCTGCTTATCGGGGGTGTTCTCGCGGTTGTGGCACTTTTTGCCTTTTTCTTCAACTGGCGCGCTGTGTTAATCAGCGCCGTGGCAATCCTGGTGTCTGTTATGGCAGCAGGGACCGTATTCTACGTGCGCGGGGCTGAGGTCAACATCATGGTTTTTGCGGGGCTCATGCTGGCCCTTAGCGCCGTTATTGACGACGCGATCATCGACACAGAAAATATCATACAACGTTTACGCCAGGCTCGTCAAAAGGGCAGAGACAAGTCGGCTGCGAGGATTATTGTTGAGGCTGTGCTCGAGATGCGCAGTGCCATCGTCTACGCGACGCTGATCATTGTGTTGGCTGTGGTGCCGGTCTTTTTAATGAAGGGGTTGTCCGGAGCATTGTTTCGGCCGCTTGCCATCTCATATATACTGGCTCTGGTCTCATCCATGTTTGTCGCACTCACTGTCACGCCGGTATTGAGTCTGATGCTCTTGTCCAAGGCGGTTCTGGAAGGCGGCGAACCCCCTCTCCTGCGGTTGCTGCGGCGTGTCTACGACATGGTCTTTGCGCCGATCATCCACAAACCGCGCCCGGCTTTTGTCGCTGTTGGTGTCATCGCCTTGATCGGTCTACTCTCGTTGTCATTCGTCCGTCAGGAATCCTTGCTGCCGAATTTCAAGGAAACAGATCTGATGGTTCGCTGGGACGGGAGTACCAGCGCCTCCCATCCGGCAATGAGCCGGATCACACGTCTGGCCACCCGGGAGCTGCGGTCTATTGCAGGCGTCCGCAAGGTCAGTGCCCATGTGGGGCGCGCCGTGATGTCGGATAAACTGACGAACATCAATTCCGGCGAGTTTTGGGTCAGCATCGATCCTGCCGCCGACTATGAGACGACAGTGGCCGCGGTAAAGCAAGTGGTTGCCGGCTACCCCGGGCTCTCTCGTGAGGTGCTGACCTATCTGGAGGCAAAAGTCAGAGAAGAACTGACGGGCACAGGCGAATCCCTCGTTGTGCGCGTTTATGGCGAGAAGATGGATATCATTCGTAAGAAGGCGGAGGAGGTGAAGCAGGTCCTGGCGAAGATCGACGGTATCGTTGACCCAAAAGTGCAGTATCCACAAGAAAGGCCAATTTTGGAAATCGAGGCAGACCTTGACAATGCCAAACGCTATGGACTCAAACCTGGCGATGTACGCCGGGCAGTAACCTCATTGGTGGCAGGCATTCAAGTCGGCAGCCTTTTCGAAAAACAGAAAGTGTTCGATGTGATGGTGTATGGCACGCCCGAAACCCGCCACAGCCTGACCAGTATTCAAGAGCTTCTGATCGACACGCCCCGGGGCGGGCACGTACGTTTGAAGGAAGCGGCCGATGTGCGCCTTGTGCCGTCTCCCACCGTGATCAATCGAGATGCGGTAGCGCGTTACATCGATGTGACTGCCAACCTGCGTGGACGCAATCCCACCGCTGTCACCGCCGATATTGAACGCTCCATTCGGCAAGTCGACTTCCCGCTTGAATACCGCGCGGAGCTGCTGGGAGAGTACGCGAAGCAGAAGGCTGCCCAGGAACGCGTGCTCGCTTTTGCCATTGCTGCTGCGATCGGGATTTTCCTGCTCCTGCAGGCGTTTTTTAGGAGCTGGCGTTTGGCGACAGTCATCTTTTTGACCTTGCCGATGGCCCTGGTGGGCGGTGTGCTGGCGGCGTTTTTGAGTGGCGGCGGCATTCTTCTCTCTCTCGGTTCGATCATTGGATTCATCACAGTGTTTGGGATAGCTGTGCGCAATGGCATGACGCTGATTAGCCGCTATCGGAACCTGGAGCGCAACGAAGGAGAACCCTTTGGCGCCGAGCTGGTCCAGCGCGTGACCCGGGAACGGTTTGCACCGATCCTGATGACGGCGGTAACAACAGCTCTGGTTTTTTTGCCTTTGGCGCTTTTCGGCAACAGTGCCGGTCTGGAGATCGTGCACCCGATGGCCATCGTTGTTCTGGGTGGGTTGGTCACTGCGACGTTGCTCTCCCTGGTCGGTGTTCCCGCCATGTACTTACTTTTTGGCGCTGCCCGTGAGCCTGAGCTTGAACTTGTTCGGGTCACAGTAGTCGATGAAAAAGACGTCCATGCTGTCATGTAGAAAACTGACGATGTGGACAACGAAAAGCAAACAACAGATATATAATTTGGAGGAAGCGATGCATCACAATTACCGATGGATGGTTGTTTTACTGATCATTGCCGCTCTGCAGCTTTCAGCCTGCCAACAGTCAAGCACGCACCATGCTGAGCATCCCGCCGAAGTCAAGCATATCGATGGGTCGGAGCTCAGTCTGGTAATTTTGACCGAGAAGGCGGCACAACGGATCGATCTCAAAACAGATCAAGTTGGTGAAGCGAAGGTGAAGCGGTCGGCGGCGAAGCGGAAGGTCGTTCCCTATTCGTCGTTGATATACGACCCGAACGGCCAAACCTGGGTATATACAAGCCCCGAACCTTTAACCTTCGTCCGGCATAAAGTCGAGGTCGACTACATTGAAGGTGACGTGGCGGTTCTGAACGACGGCCCACCCACCGGTACGGTAGTCGCGTCGGTCGGCGTGGCCGAGTTGTATGGTACCGAGTTTGGGGTTGGACATTAACTGCAAGGGAGGTCTGCAATGCTGCGTTGGATCGTTGGATCGAGCCTGAAGTTTCGTTTCCTGGTGATCGCCATCAGCGCGGGAATGATCTACTTCGGCATCGAGCGACTTCGCGACATGCCGGTGGACGTCTTTCCCGAGTTCGCGCCGCCGCTTGTGGAGATTCAGACCCCATGCCTCGGTCTTTCTCCTGCCGAAGTGGAAGCCCTGGTCACCACTCCGCTGGAGGAGGCGCTCGCCGGGGTGCCGGGGCTTGACGTCATGCGCTCCAAGTCGGTCCCCCAGTTGTCGTCGGTCAAAATGATCTTCAAGTCTGGTACTGACCTGCTGCTGGCGCGGCAGATGGTGCTGGAGCGCGTTTCACTGGTAGTACCGTCCTTGCCAAGCTGGGCAAGCCCGCCTGTTATGTTGCCACCCCTGTCGGCGACCAGCCGATGCATGAAGATCGGGATTACTTCGGATACTTTGTCCGTGATCGACCTGTCGATGATCACCTATTGGACCATCCAGCAACGCTTGTTGCGCGTACCCGGTGTGGCCAATGTGGCCATCTGGGGCGAGCGGCTGGAAATGCTGCAGGTACAAGTCGTACCGGAACTGCTGCAAAAGCACGGTGTTACTCTGGAGGAGGTCAAGAAGGCCACTGCGGATGCCCTGGATGTGGGATTGCTTCAGTTTTCACAAGGACACCATGTGGGTACCGGCGGCTGGATCGATACCCCCAATCAAAGGCTACCCATCCGGCACGTCTTGCCCATCGTCCATCAGAAAGACGAAGTAACGCCGGATGCCCTGGCCAATGTGATCGTTGCGATAAGGAACGGCAAGCCGTTGCTTATGAGTGACGTGGCCGAGGTGGTGGTGGATCATCAGCCGATGGTTGGGGACGCTATCATTAACGATGGTCCTGGTCTCCTGCTTATCGTTGAGAAATTCCCCTGGGGCAACACGCTGCAAGTGACTCGGGGAGTGGAAGAAGCGCTCGATGCGTTACGGCCGGGTCTTCCAGGTGTCGAGATCGACAGCGAAATCTTCCGGCCGGCGACCTTCATCGAGATGTCGATCGACAATCTCACCACCGCGCTAATCATTGCCAGTGTTCTCGTGATTCTGATTCTTTTTGCCTTTCTCTACGAGTGGCGTATCGCCTTGATCAGTTGCACCGCGATTCCGTTGTCTCTAATGGCAGGCGCGCTGGTGCTCTACCTTCGTGGAGCGACGATCAACACCATGGTGTTGGCGGGGTTCGTAATCGCCCTCGGCGCCGTCGTCGATGACGCGATCGTCGACGTCGAAAACATCGTGCGGCGTCTCCGCCAGCATCGCAAGGAGGGGAAGGGCACGTCGGTTGCGAGAATCATTCTCGAGGCCTCGTTGGAGGTTCGCCACGCCATCATCTACGCGACCCTGATCGAAATAATGGCCTTGTTGCCGGTCTTCGTTATGGAAGGGTTGTCCGGCGCATTTTTCAAGCCTCTTGCCCTCTCCTACGCGCTGGCGGTGGCAGCGTCCATGGTGGTCGCACTGACCGTCACACCGGCGATGTGCTTTATTCTCCTGCGCAATGCGCCGCTGGAGAAACGCGAGTCTCCGCTCATACGATGGCTGCATCGCGGCTACGACGCGGTTCTTACGCGGATCGTCAAGACACCGCGCCCAGCCTACGCCACCGTTGGTATCATCGTGTTGGCAGGTCTCATTGTACTGCCGCACCTCGGGCAGTCACTGCTTCCTTCGTTCAAGGAAAGGGACTTCCTGATGCACTGGCTGACCAAGCCCGGCACCTCATGGCCGGAGATGAACCGGATCACAATTCAGGGCAGCAAGGAGCTGCGAACCATTCCGGGGGTACGCAACTTCGGCGCCCACATCGGACAAGCCCTGATCATGGATGAAGTGGTCGGTATGCATTTCGGCGAGAATTGGATCAGCGTCGATCCTTCGGTCAACTATGACGAGACGGTTCATAAAATTCAGGCGATGGTTGACGGCTACCCCGGCCTCTTTCGTGACGTGTTGACCTACCTGAAAGAGAGAATCCGGGAGGTGCTGACCGGAACCTCCGAAGCCATTGTCGTGCGCATCTATGGCCACGAGCTGGACCTCCTCAAGAAAAAAGCGAGTGAGGTGAGGGCTGCCCTCGAGGGGATCGAGGGCCTCATTGATTTGCATGTGGAACTCCATGAGGAGATACCACAGATTGAAGTCAAGGTAGACCTCGCTGCGGCTCAACGATATGGCATCAAACCAGGCGATGTACGCCGGGCGGCAACCACCTTGATTGCCGGTGAAGAAGCCGGCGATATTCTCATTGCCCACCGGACGTACGATGTGCAGGTGTGGAGCACGCCTGAGACACGCCACAGTCTGAGCAGTATTCGCAATCTACTGATCGACACGCCCGGGGGCGGTCACGTGCGTTTGGAGGAGGTGGCCGACGTGCGCGTCGCGCCGACTCCGAATGTCATAAAACATGAAAACCTCAAGCGTCGCATCGACGTTGGCGCCAATGTGCGTGGACGTGATCTCGGCTCGGTAGTGGACGAGGTCGATGACTGCCTCGATGAAATCGATTTCCCACATGGGTACTACCCTGAGCTGCTGGGAGAGTACGCGGAGCGAGAGGCTGTTCAGGATCGCATGCTAGGGTGGGGAATTGTCGCTGTGATCGCGATTTTCCTTCTCCTTCAAAACTCCTTCAGAAGTGCGCGGTTGGCGACTCTATCCTTCGTGCTCTTGCCCTCGGCCCTGGTGGGTGGCGTGCTGGCGGCCTACTTCGGCGGTGGGGTCATATCGCTCGGTTCGCTCGTGGGATTTCTCACGGTGTTGGGGATCTCTGCGCGCAACGGCATTTTGATGATAAACCACTTCCAGCATCTCGAGGAGCATGAAGGCGAATCCTTTGGCCTTGGGCTTGTCATGCGTGGGGCGCGGGAACGGCTGGCGCCGATCTTGATGACTGCGGCGACAACGGGACTGGCCCTCTTGCCCTTGGTGATTGCCGGATCTATTCCCGGCAATGAGATAG
The DNA here is from genome assembly GCA_030619425.1 of bacterium. Classification (GTDB taxonomy): domain Bacteria; phylum Zixibacteria; class MSB-5A5; order GN15; family FEB-12; genus JAJRTA01. The sequence goes on along the minus strand of JAUXBJ010000060.1, from coordinate 555 downwards.
AGCACCCGATGGCCGTCGTCATTCTGGGCGGCCTGGTCACTTCGACGCTGCTCAACCTGTTTGTTCTGCCCCCCCTGTACTTGCGTTTTGGGGCTGGCCGTGAACCTGGCACATCGAGATTGCAATATGGATAAGGCAGACTATATGGATAAGGCAGCAAGTGGAGATTATCCAACAAAGCAGGAGGTAGCATGGTGAGAGTGAAAGGTATTGGTATAGCATTAATTATTGTTGCTCTGATGTTTCCCGGTGCTGCCTTGTGCCAGGACACGTCAACTGAAAAAATCCTGAAGGAGTTGTGGCCTCTGAAAGAGGGAATCAACAAGCTTGGGGAGGAACTTGAGAAGAAAGGTCAGGAGATAGAGAAACTCAAGGAAGAAACAATCAAACGCGAGGACTTACCAGTGTCATGGAGCAGATGGAGGCCGAAGAACAGTCCAAAGTGCGCTTTTTCGGTGATTTCCGTCTCCGGTATGAAAACACGTCCTACCGGGATGAAGTGGAATCGCGAAATCGCGGGGTGCTGCGCCTTCGGGCTGGTATGTCCTATGAGAT
>JAUXBJ010000196.1 GCA_030619425.1 bacterium | reverse complement strand
GCCCAGGAACGCGAATGCCGTATGTCCAGAGATCTTCCAGTACAACAGCCCAAACACTACCACTATAAAGACGGCCAGTATTGTGTATTCCCTTCTGAGGAACACCATCGCGCCGTCATGGATCTGTTCGGAGATTTCTTTCATCAGATCCGTGCCGGCATCACGGCCGCGGATCCAGAAAAACAGAGCGAGCGCAAAGACAAACCCGATGATTCCGATCAGGGCTGCCAAACATCCCGAAGGTATGCCTAACACTTCCATTAACACCTTCTCCCGTTGCGAGTTACAAAGTTAGTTACATTTTTCACAACCTGCGAACATGCCGGAGAATATATCCACAAGCCAATAGCTTGGCAAGAGAAATCTCCTGCGAGAAAACAGGTAATCCCATAAAAGAAAACCGGCGCCCGAGGACGCCGGTTCGGTAGTCGTTAATAGTACCTTTTAGAACCTCTGGATTCTCACCTGGACCTGCGGCAACCCGACGGGTTGGCCCATACCAAAGGTATTCTTGTTGGTCTTGTTGAACATTATGAACTGTTGCCGATCATCCTCAACATCGAACCGGGAGCTTGGCAAATCTCGCAGTTGAACGATCAACGGGAAATTGGTGGTGTCGGTTAACGCGTTAACCGGATGCATGGCGATGAAGGCACTGCCGGTAATCGCGCCATCACCCGGTACCAAGTTCACCTCAACATCCTGCCCACCCGGCAGATTCTTCAGGAGGTCCTCACCCGGCCACGGGGGGACACGGACCGGGTCGTCTACATACAGGTTTTCTTCATCCGGCAGATACAGACTATGGAACAGTCCGGTCGATAGCAACTCACCGTCGGCGGCATGAATTGCCGTTTCATGCCTGTTAAATCCGACCCAGGCCGGTGGGGTTATCTCACCTATACCGACCCCCAATTCCTCGATAACCGACGACACCACCCAGCCTTGATAATACCAGCCCATACGGCGAAGGTCCGGCAGGTTGATGGCAACCTGCGTGAAATTGTCGTACTGGCCGGTGCGTACCGGAGTAACCACCGTATAATCCAGGTCAACACTTGTCTTGAGCAGATGGCCCTGGCCGGAGTCACAAACAGTTACAACTTCGGTGGAAAACGTCACAGCCTGCCAGCTCACAGTATCAAATCCATACACCTTTTCAAATGTGTCCAACACAGGGTCGAAAATGTTGACGATGCTGGTGATGCACTCACCGGGCGTGTTAAACGTATCCTTGTAGTCTGTTGTGATAGTCCAGTCCACAAGCGCTGTTGTGTCCTGGGCTCTGTAGGTCAATTCGGCATAGGTAGAAAACCAAATGGCCGCACCGTCGGTAGCCGGATTTCGTCCATCGGAGGGAGTCTCCATGTTGAATTCCACGGCTGTAAACCACAGAGAGTCACTGAAGGGAAACACAAGATTGAGTTGGCTGTAGTCCGTCGCCGTCACGGTATCCATCAGCATCACCGGACCAGGAACAGGTCCGCTGCCGTCAATCAACTGGACAGTCATAAAGATCCACTGGTAACTAAGGATATCACCGGCAAACAGGAAGCGATTGCTGTCCGGTCGAGCGGTCCCGTCGACCTCGTGAAACGTGTTTTCCTCAAACCTATAAATAAACGGCTCATCCATCTCCACCGAGCCGTAGAGGCTGTCACCTAATTCGTCTCCGCCTATCATAGTGTCTGCCGCCCAAAGCTGGTATGTCATCCCCGGCGGTGTGCTGGGGAGTCGCTCAGCCAGCAAGTGAACAACAGTGGTTGATTTCTCTGCAAGAATGTCGTCCGGTTGAGTACAACCCCACCAAAGGGCGGCGACAGTGACCACCAGAGTCGGAACCAAAAGCCGTGTGTGGCGCCTCAGCATCTAACAATACCTCCTCCGATCCAAGACCGGGTACACTAACATTTCAAAACCTCGAACGGCCAATATAATCTTTGCCGTAATCCATTGTCAAGCCTTTCTTTCCACCCTCCAGGCCTCAGTTCCATAGACGTGCGGCAGTCCACCTGTATCTAAAGAATAATATGTCGATTCCGATAAAAAAGGTTAAGAACGATAACAACTTGGCAGGACATCTACTTTGAAGCAATGCCCCGAATGTCAGACCCCAATCGTCAACTCGCAGGCGCAGTACTGCCCAGCTTGCGGCAGTAAACTGCTGGAATCGCCAAACCAGGCGGGTGACGATCACACCGCCGATGACAATGATTTTGTCGTCACCGAAGCCCACAGCCAGGGTCCGGAGTTCGCGGGCGGCCATTCCGATTTCCCAACCAGCGACGAAGGCCTGGAGGTTCAATCGACCAGTGACCTGGTAGAAGATGAAGCGCAGAATCCATCTGCATCTGAACCATCGGTTCCAACCGATGATGCGCTGTCCGCCGATGTGAGTCCGATAGGCCGTACCGACGCGCCACTGCCGCCGTCGATTGATGAGGATGCGATCGGTACGCCCGCCAACGACATGACGACATCACCGATTGCGCATAACCAGAACTCAGCCGAAAACCAGAGCACCTCCCCTGCATCACCCGATGAGATGCCGGCAACAAAAGGCCAGGAACAGTTTCTGAGCGATCGGGAGAAGGAAGAGATTATTCGAAAGATCGGAGCCGGTCAGCCGGTTTTGTCCGAAGCCACCAGCCAACCGGGCGAGGCTACAGCCCCACCCACGCAGCCGGCAACACCGGACCCTCCCTCACCGGAGATGACCAAGCGAGGGCGCGGCATCGCCTGGTACTACCGAAACTACATCCAGATTACAGGTAGCCAAAAGTTGTATGCCGACGACGAGATTCTGATAAATAATCGTTGTTATCGCCTGAAGCCAAAGAAGATCAGGCCGGGATTAATCATCGGCGCCGGCGGAGGGTTGTTTGCCTTGTTACTAGTGCTCGTAGCCTCACTACTCGTCTCGAACAGCGATACCGGCAATGGGAAGATCATCGGCATGGCCCTCGACGACTCCGGCACACCCTACGTCCAGGGCGCTATCATTCGCTTCCCCGACCTGGGCGTGGCTGTAAAATCGAGTCCCCTGGGATTCTTCCGTTCGGGTGAGATTCCGAGCGGGACATACAAGATGGAATACAAGATCCGGAACGAGTTGGTCGGTGAAGAGTATGTCACCGTCGTCGCCGGACAGGTCTCTACCATCACTTTGTCACCGGCGCCACTGGCGGACAACATCGTGGCTGAGGCCGGGGTGAAAACATCAGCACAGATGGTCCCAACGACCAAAGTCGAATCAGTGAAAAACGCCTCGCCGAGCGGGACCAAATCCACTTCCGTAAAGAAGAAGAAAACCGCCTCCGAATTTGCAAAGCTAACCTTGGCCGCCAATATCGAAGGGGCCAGGTTGAGCCTTGATGGCAGTGTGCTGGGCGCCGGGAACATGACCTACTCGCGGGTCAAGCCGGGAAAGCGCAAGTACGTCGTGGAGGCTGACGGTTACCAATCGGTCAGCGGAGTTATCAATCTGAAAGCCGGCGACAAACGGAAACTCAGTGTTGAGTTGCAACCGATGGCGACGGCTCAAAAGGAAAAGAGCTACTCGGCCCAGGACTACTATTACTCCGGAGTTGCCAATGTCAAGGCGGGCGAACCGGAGGTGGCAGTGGCGGATTTCACCAAAGCCATCGAAGAGAAGCCGAGCTATGCTGAGGCCTACCTGGCTCGCGCTGATGTTTACAGCAAGGCCAAGGATCGCGTGCCTGCCCACGACGACTATATCCGGGCAGCCGAGATATTCCGTATTAACAAGGATTTCAATCACGCCATTACCGCTTACAATAGCGCTGTTAAGACAAACAAAACATCCCTGACAGCCTATTTGGGGCGGGGCGATCTCTACCTGGCCAAAGGCCAGGAAATCGCGGCTATCGCCGACTACGATGCGGCCAAGAAGATCGACAAGAAAGCCGCCGCCGCTCATTTCGGCCTTGGAAAGGCGAGGTTTCAACTGGGTAACTACAAGAAGGCTATAAAGCACTTCAAAGAAGCCCGCTCACTCAATTCCAAAAGCCCGGTAGTCTATCAATACTTGATGTTGAGTTACCTCGCCGTGGACAATGTCAAGGAAGTAAAGAAAAGCTTTAAGAAGTTCACCGAAGTAGCCTCCGAATCGGAGATCAAGCGCATGGCTACCGACAACAAGTATAGCGCAGTATTGCGCGTTGTGGATCAGAACTAACAGTCAGATAGTATGACACCCAAACTTAACTGCTGGCAATTCAAGAACTGCGGTCGTGAACCGGGGGGAGTTTTGGCTGAGCTTCTGGGCGAGTGCCCGGTTGCCAAGTCCATGAAGTTTGACGGACTGAATGACGGCATCGGCGCCGGCCGCGCCTGCTGGATGGTGCCGGATTCCGGTTGTCGTGAAAGCCTCACCTCTTCCTCACATATTGATCCCTGCTATACATGCGAATTCTATAAGCGGGTGGTCTTTGAGCAGGATGAGGAAACGCAATTCCGCTTTACTTCCGTCACTTCGTAGAGTTCTCGACCAAGCTTACATTCACGCAGTCTTGCGGCTGGGTGGTCTTCAGACCCGGCAGGAAGCCGCCTTCATACGTTCACACGGGCCGTACCCAACCCTCCTCTTTTCTCGCTTGCGGACTGAACTTTTTGGCCCTATGTTCGTCCAGATTATCATGAACTGCAAGCAACTTCCATCGGAGGAAACATGAATCGCAACGCTCTAATCACAGCCACCATGTTCTTGATCCTTCTGGCCCCTCTGACTTTGATGAGCCAGACTGGCGAGGAGGAACCCGCCTCGCTTCTGTCCAAGGGTGAGTACATTCCCGACATTGCGACCTTTCTCAATATCGGCGGCAACAGTCCAGCGGGCTATAGTTGGAATGGAGAGTCTGTCTTTTTCAGATCTTCCATGTCCGGCGCCTCGCAGATATACCGGATCACCGAGGATGGCTGGCCGTACCAACTGACAACCTTTGATGATGGAGTCGATTTCTTCGTCTTGTCCTACGGTGGCGCAATGGGAGTCATCGGGGCATCGATCGGTGGTTCCGAGCAATCCCAGTTGTATCTGATGGACGCCAAGACGGGTCGCGTCCTGC
>JAUXBJ010000297.1 GCA_030619425.1 bacterium | reverse complement strand
CGGGGGAGTTTGATCTCGTACTCTTCTAATGACATGCAATATCCTCTGCAAAACAATTACTTCAAAAAGATGAATTCACGATGATATTCAAGTGCTGCGGGATCAGGTTGAAACCTAGTCGGAGTTGTAATTGGCTGGCCATCTATTTGCAGCAATCCTGTTTTCTGAAGTAGTGAATCTGTAGGCCGCTTTGCTCTCTCTGATAGCACAATGTGACCACGGCTGTCTATCGTAATAAATCCCCTGTCAAATGCACGGTCGTGCAAGACACACATGGCAATTCCGTTGGTCGGGTCAGCGCGCCGATTAACATCCTTGCTCCACGGAACAATATGCCCTGCGTTTAGGAGTTCCGGAATGTCAAGTCTGCACACAGCACATTGATAGTCGTAACTTGCCAAGACTGCTTCGCGGAAGAACCTCTGCACCAGGCGCACACGTCCCACGGTTTCTCTTTCAGTCTCCTGAACTTCATCAACGGTCTTGATCTCGGCATGACCACCGTCGACGGAATCTGACTGGTATAGAAGAGCTTCTTGACTTTCAAACACTGCTCGTTCCCAATCGGAGGAAAACTCAACCCATATCTCTCGATCGGCCTTGCTGACGTTTGCCAAGCCCTTGATGTTTCGCGCCTGCTGGATTGGATCCAAACTGGCGAAGTTAACCAGCTTCATGGCCACTGCGCTCGGCGTTCGTCCCAAGCGTCGAGCCACATCCATTATGGATGGGTTTGACTTATGAAGCTTCCCGAACGGTGTTCGACAATACAAGTTGAACACCACCTTCAATTCCAAATGCGTCCAGCGTTTGCCATGTGACCGTGCTGTCATAGATCGTACTCGCGTTGTGTACAAAGTACCTTCCACATATCATCGTGAATATATATTGTCGTGACAAGTGATAATACCATGCCGGTCGGATAAAAGTGAATGGACTCACACCGGACCAACGCAGCCGTAATATCGCAGCCATCAAACTTCTGGGCGCTGGATCGGTTCTTTCTCGGTCTCACTCAAGGAAGACGACCACGTGCTGGTAAGGCCTTCGAACATGTTATCAAAGTTCTATTCAACACCTTGGGATACCCATACACTCCACAAGCGGTAATTAACGGTCAGCCTGACTTTCTTCTACCCAGTATCGAGCACTATAAGAATAATGCCATGGACTGCATTATTTTCACTGTCAAACGAACCTTAAGAGAGCGTTGGCGACAAATCATAACAGAAGGTACTCAGGGACATCAGTTCTTTCTTGCGACGATTGACGAGAATGTTGGGGCTCGAGATCTAAAACAGATGCTGCGGAGTCGGATCTACCTCGTGGTTCCGGAATCAGTCCGTATGAAGTGTTACCGTAGAGTTGCCAATGTGATCACATACGAGGGCTTCTTTCTAAAGCATCTCGATCCCGCAATGGCAAGGTGGCGTACTGACGGTGTCATACCACGGGGGTGAGATATTGTCTGATGTTCACACACCAGAGCAACGCAGCCGCAATATGGCGGCAATCAGGTCCAAGGATACAAAGCCGGAGATGCTGGTTCGGAAGATGGTGCATCGCATGGGTTATCGCTTCAGCCTTCACCGCAAGGACCTTCCCGGCAAACCAGACCTGACCCTATCAAAACACAGTAAAGTGATCTTTGTGCACGGATGCTACTGGCACATGCACAAGTGCAAGTACGGTCGAGTCGCGCCCAGAACCAATGCGGAATTCTGGCGTGTGAAGAGAGAGTCGAATGTCAAACGCGACAAGAGGCATTTGGCCGCGTTGAGGAAGGCCGGTTGGAATACTCTGGTGATCTGGGAGTGCCAGACAAAGGATCCGGACAGACTTGAGGCTAGGTTGTTGAAGTTTCTGAGATGAGTGAGGTCTCGCCCGACGCGTTCGTCCGGGTTTCTTTGTCGAAACTCGCCCTTCGACTGCGCTCAGGGCGGGCCTTCGGACCAGGGGTTCGACTTACAAGAACTGTGTGGGCACCCTTCGACTACGCTCAGCATGTCATAGTAGTGCGCGCGTAGCGCGAAGAGGCAACTGGTACTGTAGTAAATTGTAATTAGTATTTATATGTCGACGCCGTATATTGATTATGAGGAGAAATAGCATTGCCTGGATGAGGTCGAGACAATGAACAAAAAAGTCGCTATCCCTGCTGTTCAGGATATTCCCCGGTTCGACCGTCGTTTCTTCGAGAGCGAAAACGTAGTGTCCAGAATCGGAGGGGGAGCTATCGGCGGCAAAGCCTCGGGGCTCGCGTTTGCCCATAAGGTTTTGCAGGACCGTTTTCCCAAGGGTGCTTTTGAGAGGATGAAAGTCTCGGTGCCGAGACTGGTCGTCATCGGGACAGACGTCTTTGACGCCTTCATGAATCGCAACGACCTTTACGATATCGCTCTCGATGACACTGCCGATGACCGCATCGCCAACGCCTTCCAGCGAGCTGAGTTCCCGGCCGAGTTCGCCGGCGATCTGCGAGGTTTGATCACCTCTGTCAAATCACCCCTGGCCATTCGATCTTCGAGCATGCTCGAGGATGCTATGTATGAGCCGTTCGCAGGTGTCTACGGGACGAAGATGACACCGAACAATCAGCCGGACACGAATGCCCGGTACAAGAAACTGGTCGAGGGAGTCAAGTTTGTGTACGCCTCGACGTTTTTCCGGGAGGCCAAAGCGTACGGCGCCATGACCGGCCACTCTCCAAAAGAGGAGAAGATGGCTGTCATCATTCAGGAGGTAGTGGGAAGCCGCCACGATGATCGCTTCTACCCATCCATTTCAGGCGTTGGCCGTTCATTCAATTTCTATGCTTTCGGACACGCACAGCCGGAGGACGGCGTCGTTGACCTGGCTCTCGGGCTGGGGAAAACAATTGTTGACGGCGGACTCGCCTGGACCTATTGCCCTGAGTATCCCAACGCCAACCCACCGTTCACAACCGCCGAGCTTCTCAAGAATACTCAGACGGAATTCTGGGTGGTCAACATGGGGAAACCTCCGGCTTTCGATCCTATCCACGAGACAGAGTATCTTGCCAAGAGCACCCTGAAAGAGGCTGAACGCGATGGTTCCCTGGGGCAGGTCGCTTCCACTTATCAGCCCCAGAACGATCGAATCGTGATGGGGATCAGCGCCGATGGTCCCCGCGTCGTCAATTTCGCGCCGGTTATTCGGCTGGGCGAGAGCCCTCTCAACGCCTTGATCAAGATTCTGCTGAGTGCGTGCAGCGAGGAACTGGGCGCTGCCATCGAAATGGAATTCGCTGTCATCCTGGACCCGCGCCGCAAATCGCCGCCGCGCTTTGGTCTTCTCCAGGTCAGACCAATGGTGGTATCCGATGAACAAATCGAGGTGACAGACGCCGACATGAAATCAGAACGGGTTCTGTTGGCATCGGAGTGCGTACTCGGGAATGGCGCCATGGCCAATCTATCCGATATCGTCTATGTGAAACCGGATACTTTTCAAAAAGAGAATACGCGAGCGATTGCTTCTGAGATAAATGCCGTCAACCAACGAGTAATTGCCGACAAGCGTCGCTATGTCCTGATTGGATTCGGACGATGGGGCTGCTCCGATCCCTGGCTGGGGATTCCGGTGGACTGGGGTAATATCTCGGGTGTCCAGGTGCTTGTCGAAGCAACGCTGCCTGACATGCATGTCGAACTGAGCCAGGGGTCACATTTCTTCCACAACCTGACCAGCCTGCAGTTGTGCTACTTCAGTGTTCCCCACACCGGATCGTACAGTATCGACTGGGCATGGCTGCAAGCTCAGGAAACGGTCTTCGAAACCGACTTCGTCCGCCACATAAGGTTGGAAGCACCGTTACTAATCAAGGTTGACGGGCGACTCAGTAAGGGAGTGATTCTGAGATGACCTCACGAAATGAAGGCGACGACCGAGGGAAATCGGTCGACCGT
>JAUXBJ010000228.1 GCA_030619425.1 bacterium | reverse complement strand
TGTGGTTGCCTCGCGGCCGTTGACATTGGATGAAGCTATCGACATAGCGCTGAACAGTACTGGTCGTGGCGGCATCATCAAGGGTAACCTGGAGGTGGCCGAGCAGCAGTATTTCGCGGAAAAGATCGGTTTCTACCTGCCGGAGATTTCGATTAACGCTACGGTACCCACGTATGGCACCGATGAGAGGTGGGGCTACCTGCCCGGCACCGACGAAAAAAGACCTCTTCGGGAAACATTTCTGAGCTACACAGCCGACATCACTGTGACGCAAAATCTTATCACCGGGGGAGGCCTGACGGCCAAGGCCGATCTGCTCAACAGTGAAGGTGAGCATCCCAATCGCACCGGCCTCCAGGTGGACGAAAGCAGCCGCCTCGGTCGTTTTAGTTTCTCTTTGACCCAGCCGGTGTTGCAGCCTTCGCAGCCCAAACACGACCTGCGCAATCGGAACGATGATCTTGAGTTGGCTCGCCTGAGCCGAGTGGAAGAGGCCGCTACCCTCAAGAAGGAAGTAGTTGAATCGTTCTTTGGTGTCTTGCAGAGTGAGATCGGCATTGAACGCGGTCGTGATGAACTTGAGAAGGCACAGTTGCAGGCGGGCATCGATTCCGCCATGCTTGCCGACGGCCTGGTATCGGAGGAGCAGAGGTTGGAATCGATTGCGGCGCGATTAGACGCCGAGCTGCAGCTTTTCGAGTATGAGGACGATGCCGTCAATCAACGGCGAACCCTGGCGATGCTGTTGGATGCAGAGTCGCTGGAGGAGATTGAACCGACGCCGCCCGAAACAGTTCAACTGCTGGAACCTCAAGTGCAGCAACACTACCTGGAAAACTGGGAGAATTGTATTCCCCTTACGAAGGCTAAGTACGAATTCGATAAGCAGAAACGGACGGCCGAATTCACGTCGTCTTCGCACGGTCTGATCGGCATCCTGACGGCCAACTACAACCTGAGCCGAGGGGAGGTCGAGGATGCCGGGATATCCGATGATCTAAGAACCGACAGTTGGGAGGTCCGAATGGACCTGTCGTACCCGATCTGGGACGGCGGCGCGTCGGGCGCCGCCGTCAAGGCCGCACGGCTGTCGGCCGAACAGGCCCGTCTGGAGTATGAAAAGAATGAAAAATCGGTGCAGGCGGAAATCGCTGCTCTGATTAACCGGCTCAACGTCAGCTATCGCAAGCTTGATGTGCTGAAGCAGAAAATATCGATTGCCCAAACCAAACTGGATATAGCTCACGAACGCATGGATGACGGCCAGATTTCTAAGTTGACCTTTTTGGATAGTCGCGTTTCTTTTCTTGAGGCCAGGAACAACTACCTGGAGGAACTGAAAACGTACTATACGACCAGAGTGGATCTGGAAAGCAAGTATCTCAACTGATGCCTCGCACCATCATCATTCGCACGCCCAACCATCTCGGCGATTGCATTATGGCGTTGCCGATGATCAATGAAACGCGCGAGGCCTACCCCGGCTCCACTGTAACCGTTCTGGTCCCGGAACACCTGGCGGAACTGTTTGAATCCAACCCGGCTATCGATCAGGTGCTGAAAATACCGACCGAGCACGTCCACGGCTTGATTGCCGTGATGAAGATCAAGGATATTATTGCTCGCCACAGTTTCGACATTGGTTACATCCTGCCACCTTCGTTCGGTTCCGCCGCCGGGTTCAAGCTGGGCGGGGTCAAAGAGCGGATAGGTTATATCGCTGATGGTCGCCGCTTGCTCCTGTCGCGTCCCCTGCCGCTGTCGACGCCGCTGAGTTCCAGTCACCGCAGCGAGACGTATTTCAATCTGCTACGGCGTGGCGCCGGAATCGACATCGAATATGTCCGTCCGAAACTGTTCATCAATGAGGATGATATCGAGGGCGTGACGGCCACCCTGGCCCGATTTGACGTTTCTGAGAGCGATGCCTATGCGGTGGTGGCTTTCCAGGCGGTGGCGGCCTCCAGGCGGTGGGGTCAACAGAAATATATCCGGGCAATCAAACAGATCATTACGCGCTTCAACCTGAAAGTCATCCTGATTGGTATAAAAGAGGAAGCGGTGTGCGGTGACGAGATCGCCGCCGCGGCCGGAACCAGAGAAGTCATCAACCTGGCCGGTAAGACCGGCCTGCGCGAGACTGCGGCATTGGTTTCGCGGGCCGATTTTTTCCTGGGCAACGACTCGGGACCGGCCCACCTGGCGGCGGCTGTTGGCGTGCCGCTGGTAGTCCTTTCCGGCGCCGATGATCCTGCCGAGACCTCTCCGATCTCCCGACGCAAGCGACTGGTTTTCCTTGAGCATCTGGACTGCATCAGTTGTGTCAAGAATGTCTGTCCCCTCAAGGGGGATAGGCACATGCAGTGTATGAATGAGATAAGCGTTGACCGGGTGCTCGATGAGATCGCTGAACTGCTTAAAGAAGTGCGATAGATATTGTAGGTCAGTCCGCCGCGGCGGACTGCGCTCCTGACACGCACGAGGCGCGAAAAGCAGGCCTGCCTGTCAGGTTCCAGGGAACCTGACCTACGAGACTTACCGCGAAGACAAGAAACTGCTCCAGGAAGGCCCTAAGTTCAGAGCTTTCAGTGTCTTGTTACGAGTGCGGGTCCCCGCCGGCGCAGAAACTGCGCCCTGTAAATTACTGCTTGACAAGCGTATAGTATTGTAGTATCATAAAAGCGGCAAGTTATGCGGTTTTCGAACTAAATACGCAGATTACGCGAATTCTTATGTTTCTCCGCCAAGTTGTAAAACGGGTGGAGCAAACAAAAGGAGGCAAGGCAAATGAAAAGCCCAAGAACGATAGCAGCGATTTTGTTGCTGGCGATCGCTTTTGTATGCTTTATCTCCGCTCCCGTGTTGTCCGGTGGTGGTGACCCCTGGGATGTCGATGGCGATGCTCCAGACGATGGGTCCGGCAGTGATGATGGTGACGGCGGTGTCGATCCTTTCACCGATGAAGAAACGGATCAGATCGACGACGGTTACAATCCTGACTGGCTGTCCGGCCTGGCTTTTGGGTGGACCTATCAGTTCATCACGTATGTTCTAGGTGATGAGGACACGTCCTCTGATTCGATGCGGGTAGTGGAAGAAGAGAGCGGCGGCCATGTAGCCGCCCAATAAGTTCAGCGATCGACTGTAGGAAAAAAACAAAGCGTAGGGACACCTAAGAGACCGATGAATCTTTCCTCACCAAAGATCAATTTTGATCATCGGCTGCTGGCAATTGAAGAGCAATTTCGCCAGAGGAAGTACCAACACTCGGTGCGCGAGTTACGCCAACTGGGCGAGCACGAGTTTGAGCCGCGCGCGCATGAAGTTGGTCTGTTTTTGCTGCTGTCTGCCGACGGCAGCTTTTCTGAAGGTAATTATCAAAGAGCGGTCGAGGATGGGCTTCGTGCTACCAAAATCCTGGCCGAATTCCCGCTGAATCGACGCTATGGGAGAGTGCAGTTAGTGCTTTCCAAAGCCTACCTAATGCTTGGTGATCGCAAAAATGCTGAAATGAGGGGTCGTGACGCTGTGGCGGCCTACCGACGGGCCAACGAAATCGACGGCCAGGTGGATTCGTTCAACCAATTGGCTGGTATCGCTTATTTGCGCTGTGATTACCCTGCGGTCGTCGGGTTCCTTGAGAATGCGCTGGCTATGACCGGCGACAATCCGCGCAAAGTGGCGCAGTTGACCGGAAACCTTGGTCGTACTCGCATTCGCACCGGGCAGTGGGCACAGGCCGAACTGGATCTGAGCGGCTCGGTGAAATACAGCCATGACAACCACGAGGAGATCTCGGAGGCGATGAATCTGCTGTCACTGGGACTTCTTCAGGTGCACCGTCGGCAGTTCGTGGTGGCCCAGCGTAATCTTGACGCGGCGTTGGAAATCGTCAACCGGCTCGACCTGAAGTATGAGCGGGTTGTCTATCTGGAGTACTCCGGTGAGTTGGCGTTCGAGAAAGGGGACATGTTCAAGGCCAAGGCGATCCTCAGCGAGGCGTATCGCCACGGTCTCACTCTTTCGTCGTCCTCGGCGCTGGTGTCTCAGTCGGGGCGCCAGTTGGCCGATGTAGAGTTGGCTCTTGACAATTTCGACGAAGCCATGAAATACGCCCAGATAGCGCTGGAAACAGCGCTGCAACTGGGAGAGAGACTGGAGATCGGTCTGTCGCGTGCTGTGATTGCGCGTGTTTTCACTGTCCAGGCGGATTTCGAGTCGGCCCTGGAACAAGGCCGGTTGGCGCTTGAAGTTCTCAGAGGGATTGGTGACCCGTACCAACTGGGGCGTACCCTGTTGGTATTTTCAGATATCTGTCTGGCTGCCCAGACTGAGGAAAAGGATAAGATAAGAGCGGCCCTTGATGAGGCCCACCGCATATTCAGGAGGTTGAAGCTCAACTACTGGATGAGTGAAGCCAACTTCAAGGCGGGTGTATTCGCCTGTCAGTGTGGCGAGTTGGCTGCTGGATTCCGCAAACTCAGCCGGGCTGAGAAGGGGTTCGCATCGCTGGGCGCCAACACCAGGGTTAGAGCGGTCGCAAACTATTTGCGCACTTTATCGGAGCAGGCCGTGGCTCTGTCGATCTCGGACGACAACGAATTCAAGATTTTCGGCAACCTGA
>JAUXBJ010000350.1 GCA_030619425.1 bacterium | reverse complement strand
TGAGAAGCGAATCGTCGAGATAAATATCTCCTTTTGGTTTTACACTGATTTCGAGAATCCCCTGAGGCTTTGAGACATCGATCATAGTTGTTGTCGTGTCACCTGCTGACTGATCGGCTTGGGCATCAGGGTCGCCGGTACCGTTCGAGAGCACAAACTTGTAGCCGACAAAAGCCAGCACCGCCACTGCGACTGCGCCCAAAACCGGCCACAGGAGCTTGTTGGTCTTCTTGCCGGTCGCCCTGGGGATCTCAAGGGTCACACCACCGGGTGGCGTAGACACTTTGGCCGGGACCATAGGTACGAATTGACTCAGTGCCGTGCGCATTTCGTCCGCTGTCTGGTAGCGCTGGTTGCTCTCTCGCGCCAGAGACTTCAACACGATATCTTCAAGCGGCTTGGGGATTTCCGGATTAAGCGAACGCGGGCTGGGCGGATCGGAGAACAGCTTGGCGTCGCGAAGCGCGAACGGGTTGTCACCTTTGAAGGGGCATTCACCGGTGAGCATCATGTACAGCGTCGTGCCCACGGCATAGATATCCCACAGGGCATAGTCGGCCTGATCGGTCGGGTTGAATTGCTCCGGCGCCATGTAGGCAGGCGTCCCGCAGGCGGTACCGGCGATTGTCAGGTTGGGATCGGTCTTGCCCTTGGCGATACCGAAATCGATCACCTTCACCTGACCGGACTTATCTACCATAATGTTGCCCGGTTTGATGTCGCGATGATAGATATCTTTCTGATGAGCAAAGGACAGGATATCCAGCACGTCGCCGCAAATCTGAACCGCCTCCTGGACCTCAAGACGACGCATCGACTCGATTTTCTCCTCCAGTGTTACGCCGTCGATGTACTCCATAGCGATTACGATATCGTCACCGTGGCTGAAGAAATGCTTGATACGGCAGATATTCGGGTGACCATCCAACAACGCCAGCTTGTCGGCTTCCTGCTTGAATCGTTCGCCTAAGCGGGGGTCGCTGAGAACTTTCAAGACGACCTTTAGATTAGGCACATCCTGATGGACCGCCAGGAAGACCTGGGCCATGCCACCTGTTCCCAGCTTCTCAAGCACCTTATAGCTGCCGATATACTCTTCACTCATAACTTGTAATTATACAATATCATGGGAAGCCAAAACAACTAAATCTTGAGATGACAAATCACCTTAACAGAAACAGCCCGGCGGCGCGAGCACAGGCGCCACCGGGCTTTTGATTCTCCCGCTGAGGGGGAAGCGGGAGTTACTTCAACCGCCTCTGATTTACTTGAGCAATACCATCTTCTTGCTTTCTGTAAAACGTGGCGTCTGGAGGCGATAGAAGTAAACGCCGCTGGCTACGGTTTGGCCAAGTTCGTTTTGGCTATTCCATTCGGCGGTATGATTACCGGCTTCCAGCCGCTGATTCAACAATGTCGTCACCCGTTGACCCAGGAGATTGAACACCTCTAACCTGACCTCGGCAGCTTCCGGCAGGGCGAAACTGATCGAGGTAGACGGGTTGAACGGGTTCGGGTAGTTCTGGCTCAGCGTATACACCGTCGGCAGTTCGTTCTGCTTAAGAGCGCTGCCAATTGTCGGCGTGATCGAACGCGCGTTCACATCGGCAACAATAACTGCTTCGAGCGTGTACTTGCCCTCGAAACGCACGATCTCACGAGTGTCGGCGCTGATGATCTCACCACCGTTCAGATCGAGCAGACCGACTTTAACCACCCAACCGTCGCGACCGTGAATCATGTCGACATGATCACCGACCAGATTCGCCGGAGCGGGGCCGGTACCCTTGAGTTCAAGCTGGATTCCGCGCAGGTCGATCGGCGAGTTCATGACAACGGTCGAGATGTCGTTGGCATACTCAACGTCGAAGGAAATGTCGGATTGCTGAGAGATCGGCTTGGCCGCGGGAGCCTTCTGATCGCAGGGCACCGGAGCGGGACCGCCGTTGAACATGTAGTCGACCAGGTAGACGAGATCGGCGATGTCGATAGCGCCGTCACCGTTCATGTCGGCTTCCTCCGGACACGGAGGAGGCGGACCGCCGGTAAACATCCAATCGACCAGGTAGACGAGGTCGGAGATGTCGATGACACCGTCGTGGTTGATGTCGCCGCGGAGTTCGCAGCAATCAGGGCAGCACAGTTCGAAAATCAGTTCCAGAAAGTCAACTTTGGTGTCGTCTTCAATCAGCACGTCGAGCTTCTTGTCCTGCAGGTATGGCAGGAGGTTTCTCGGACCGTGTCCGGCCACCGGCATATTGCCTAGGTCAAACGTGTAATCCAAAACTGTTCCGGACGAGTATGGGGCAAGGTCGTTTAAGTGAATCCACCAGGTTGACGGTCCCGGTCCCGCACTCCAATCGCCTAAGTAGATGGCATCGTTGGACGATCCGTAGCTGAGCGCCTGCACCTTGAAGTGAAGTTGAGCAGAGATAACCGGACAATCCTGAGTCCAACACTCATCGAAACTGTGGCCAAAGCAACGATCGATGATGTCCGAATCAAAGTTCGGGTCAGCTCCGCCGCTGCAGTTCTGCAGATTGGCCAAAAGTCCCGGGCTGGGTGACGCCGGTTCTGTAGGTAGCGCAAAGTTGTCTTTTATACCGGCAAGACAGGAATCGAGGATAATCTCATACTCTGAAGTGTCACAGAAGTAGTTGCCGAAATCAATATTCTGCAAGTTCCAATCACCGGTTCCACTGGTCGGCAGATCGATCTCATAGGCCACAAACTGTGGGTACGTCTGCGTCCAGCCAGCTTGACCCATCTCGTAGATTGAATAGTGACCCGCCGCCAGTCCGGTGAAGCAGTATTCGCCGTTTGGTCCGGTCACTTGAGGGTATAACATGTACCCATCATCGAGTGTTATCGTCCAGTTCGGCAATCCCGGCTCATTGGCATCCTGTATCCCATCGCCATTGAGATCGTTGAACTTGTACCCGCAGATGGTCCCGTCGGGACAGCAGAGTTCGACATATATCTCGATGAAATCAACCCCGGTTTCGTCCGTGACCATGATATCGAGGTTGCCGTCCTGAAGCGCCCCCAGGATGTTGTCCGGCAGCCAGTTCGGGGTGATATGATTCGGCAGGTCGGCGAGATCGAGTACAACGGTCATTATTTCACCGGGGCTCCAAACCCCGTCGCCGCTCCCGTATAATAAATCCAACTCGTTCAGATTTATTGACCAGATTCTGCCGCTGACCGCATGCCCAAGGCTGTAATCACCCAGAGACAGATTATCGGTATTCGTCTGGCCTGAGCTGGCAGCGTGGAGCTTGATGCGCATGGTGGCAGCCATCACCTCACATTCCTCGTCCCAGCATCCCTCAAAAGTGTGGCCAAACCACTGATTATTAGCCGGTTGGTCGAACTCAGTGAGTACGGTGGCTGGGACTACATTGGCAACTATCCAGTCGTAGAGCCCCTGACTCATGTTCGA
>JAUXBJ010000015.1 GCA_030619425.1 bacterium | reverse complement strand
CATCTGGGCGATCCGGATTTCTACGATGTCCCCGCCGGACTCCTGGCGCCACACTACCTGGCACACCGCGCCGACCTGATCCACAATGACCACGCCACACCGTCGCAGCAAATAAGCCCCGGCGCTCCAATCTCCGGCGAGTCGGATCAGACGACGCACTACTCCGTTTGTGACTCAGCCGGCAACATGGTCGCGATCACCTATACGCTCAACGCTGCTTACGGCTGCAAACTGGTTGTCCAGGGGGCCGGTTTTCTCTTGAATAACGAGATGGATGATTTCTCGGTCAAGCCCGGCCATCCCAACCGGTACGGTTTGATCGGAGGGGAGGCCAACAAAATTGAGCCGGGCAAACGGATGCTTTCATCGATGTCGCCCACCCTGGTGCTCAAAGATGGGCAACCGTTCATGGTGTTGGGCAGCCCCGGCGGTTCCAAAATTATCACCGTTGTGGCCCAGGCGATTGTGAACTTCACACGCTTTCACATGAGTTTGTCTGAGACGGCGGCTGAAGCTCGTTTTCATCATCAGTGGTTACCGGACTTACTTTATCTGGAGGAGGGACGGTTCGGCATCAACACCATCCAGGGGCTGATTGCTCGCGGCCACAATATCAAAGAACGGAAGGCGTACAGCGATTTGCAGGCGGTGTATATCACGGAGGATGGCTTGATGACGGGTGCCTCGGACCCAAGGGGGCGTGGGAGCGTCTGGGGGTTTTAGTGGCAAGCCACCTCCTCGTGCTGAGTGCGCACAATATACCACCCTTCGAGTCCGCTCACCTTTCGACTCCGCTCTGGGTGACGTTGGGGGGAATGCTCTGGCTGAAGTTGGGGGGAATGCTCTGGGTGACGTTTCGGCAGTCCTGTAGGTCAGGTTCCTTGGAACCTGACGAGATGACGAGATGTAGACGGCAGGATCGCAGTCCGCCGCGGCGGACTGCCCTACGAGGACTTAGTGACTTTGCAGCTATTCTTCGGGTGTCAACGGGGGTGGGGTTCCCGGTTGGGGAAGATCGGGTACGGTGATACCCTTTGAACCGTTTCGACGGCAGTTCTTGATACCGAGAATTATCGCGCCCGCGCCGATTATGCCGGCGGCCAGATAGAACAGCAGCCCGACTACCGGAATAGCAAAAAAGCCGCTCATGAACGTCAGACCGATCAGCAGTTGCCATTTGCCCAGTTGTCTGGGCTGGTGTTTGAAAATACGTATGAGTCCATACCCGACCAGAAACGCCGGCAGCAGTTTGCCCGCATAAAAGAGCACGCCTCCGGAGACCACGGCAAAACTGGTGATCGGCAACATCAGCGTGGAGAATATCAGGAGCACGGCGCCACCGGCGGCCTGGTCACCCGATGACATAATAAGTCCGACAACACTCAGAACAATTGCCACCAGCAACACCAGCACACTCATAACCACCACCCCCCCGGCCAGTAAACCGGTGGCGACACTAACCATGAAACGTCGGTGCAGTTGTACGAACGCCTCCTGTAGATAGGCGGGACAGAGCCAGATCAGTATCAGGCCAAAGAGAAAGGCGGCGAACAAACCCGAGAACCGCAATACCGTGTTGGTCAAGTCCTCGGCCTCCGCGTCGACTTCATCCTTTGGTTCCAGACGAGTGACCTCTCCGAGCACTGTCACCCCGGCGGCTTCCAGATCAAGTTCTTCCGCACCTGAGTACGTGAGGTTGCCGCGGATGACAGCCGGGGCATGAATATCTATCGACTCTTCGGCCTCAAGCTCAACATCACCATCGATCTGCCCGCTGATCTTGATCCGGGTCGCCTTGATTTCGACGTTCCCCATCACGGTGCCGGCCAGATCGACACGAGAGCCGTAGGCATTGACGTCCTTACGGATAATAGCTGCTTGCCGCACTTTCAGGATGTTGCCCACGAACAGGACCGAGCGCCCGACATATCCCTCGATCTCGGCCTCGTTGCAAATCATGCGGATGGACCCATCAACGCGACCTGTATGGGAAAACTCTCCGGCGCCGATAATCTCCGACCCGGTGATTTCACCGGTGAAAGTTACCGATCCACCCACCGCCAACAGATCGCCGTCGATAGATCCATCGACTGTAACCTTCTCCCCGGCCGCATAAACATCACCGTCTATTCGGTGTAGACTAGTCAGGTGGACGTGGTCACCTTTGAGGAAATCGGCAGCCTGGGCGGGCATGATCGCGGTCGCCGCCCACAACATTGCAGCTACCCCAGCATAGAAATACGCTGATAAGCGACGGCTCGTGCTTTCGTCAACGTGGCGCATTACAAACAGTTTACGTCCTCATACAGCCCAGGTTGCCGCAATAAACTCTGTCGGGACGACAAAAGCCACCAAAAAATTCAGCGCTTTCACATGCAGTTGCTTGGTAGTGTTGAGAATATCGAAAGCCGGTCATTGGGAACGATCAAAGACACTCGTGTCGTAGGGAGCGCGGCAATCTCTCTCTGTCCGCCAACGAATTGAGATTGCCACGGCCGCCTTCGACGTCCTCGCAATGACGGTTTCTGGCGTTTTTCAACAGCCCGTTGGACAGTCTCTTCGCAATACTCATCAACATAAGCAGAAATCCGCCGATAATGCTGAATAACGCGGAATCTGCTGATGAAATTGTTTTTGGACAGACATAAAACGCTCCTGCCACGAGTTGACCGGGTCTACCTGTTGACCAGAGTCATGATGTTGGCGGCGCTGGGTTGGTTTGCTTTGCGCAGCTATGACGGCGCTGATCGGCTGCTGTTTCAGATTGTGCTGGGGACTTTTGTGATCCATCTGAGCGTACTTTACGCCGCGGTAAAAGGGCGGTTTGACCTGAAACTCGCCTACCTCTCGACGATCATCTACGATCTGATCCTGATACCGACACTGATCCTGTACACCGGCGGCATCAACTCCTCTTTCTATCTTCTGTATTACCTGACCGTCTCGGTGGCGGCTTATGTACTGACCTTCTGGTTTGCCGGTATTGTGACGGCACTCATAGTCGCCAGCTACCTCGTGGTGAGCCGTGAGGCGCTCGGCTTTGAGACGATGTTCGACTTGTCGCTGCGGATGGGATTCGTGGTGGTGTTCTTCTCGACCATTTCATACGCATCGGAGTATATGCGTCGAAGCGAAGGACGGTTGTTGAAACTATTCAACACGCTCAACAAGCGGACCTCAGAGTTGGAGAAGTCGCAGGCGCAACTGGAGATGATCTACGAAAACACACGAATTCTGGCCTCAATACTGGACACCGACGGAGTTGTCAAGGAAGTGGTGAGAATCGTCGGCGAGGTTCTGCAATACCGGTGTCACGCCCTGATCTTTCGCGATCGCTGGGGCAACTGCTACTATCGTGCACGATCGGAGCAAGGCCGCAACAACTATCACCTCAAAGCTATCGATCTCGACAGCGCCGAACTGCTGGCTCGCGTCTGCAAAATAGGTGAGTCGGTATCGATCAACGACATCGCTAACCGCGACGATTTCACACCCCTGGCCGACGACACCCGCTCAGTGATGCTGGTTCCTCTCGTCTCTCATGGGACGGTCAACGGCGTGCTGGCCGCCGAGTCGAATGAGGTCGGCTACTTCGGAGAGAAACATGTCCAGATGCTTTCGGTGGTGGCGAGATCGACCGCCCTGGCTCTGGAGAACGCCGAGCTGCACAGACGTACCGAGGAATTAACCACCATCGATGAGTTGACCGAGACCTACAACTACCGTTTCTTTGTACAGAAGCTTGAGGAGGAAAAACGGCGTGCTCTTCGCTACGACCTGCCGTTGTCGTTGGTGATGGTAGATATCGACTGGTTCAAGAAGCTCAATGACAGCTACGGCCACGAAGCCGGCAATGTGGTCCTGCGCAATCTATCGGCCATCATCAAGACATGTATCCGCGACGTCGACATATTCGCGCGCTACGGCGGTGAGGAGTTTGCTGTTATTCTGCCTCAGACCGGTCTGATCGAGGCTAAGAAGATTGGTGAGAGGATTCGCTCTCAGATTGAAGCAGCCTCTATCGATGCCGGGGCCGCCCAACAGGTCAAGGTGACGGTGTCGGTCGGCGTCAGTTCCTTCCCCGAGAACGGCAAATCTCACGAAGAACTGGTCTCGGTGACCGATCAGGCGCTCTACCGAGCCAAAGGTGAAGGACGAAATCTGGTTTGTTCCATTTAGACGGAAAACAACGAATGAATATAGTAATTGGGTGACAGATAACATGCAGGATACGCTCAAACAAATCGGGCAGCTTTTTCTGATCGGTTTCGATGGTTCGAGACCGCCGAGCGATTTTCTGGACTTCATCGCCGAGGAGCATATCGGTGGAGTCATCCTGTTTGAAGAAAACTGCACCACGCATCAACAAGTCAGCGACAACATCGAACGCATCCGCTCACAGTTCAAACAGGGGGCCACACCATTTATCGCCGTCGACCAGGAGGGTGGCCGGATCTGTCGGCTGCGCGAGGCGCCGGCGGAGTTTCGGGCTGCCTCAGATTATGCCAGGAACCGTGAACTGGAGCATTTCGCGGAGGACTATTATCGCGCTGCTGCGTTCATGGAGTCGGTCGGGATAAATCTGAACCTGGCTCCGGTCGCCGACATCCACCTGCACTCAGCCAATGAGTGTCTCAAGGATCGCTGTTTCGGCGATAGTGCTGAAGAGGTGGCGCCGTTTGTGGAGAAGGCTGTCGATGTGGCCAGGAAATCAGGCCTGCTTTCCTGCCTCAAACATTTCCCCGGCCTGGGCGCGGCGGTGGCCGACCCTCACCGAGAGACACCGGTGGTCGACTACGATGAACTCGTCTGGCGGCAGCGCGAGATGATCCCCTTCGCAGCCGGGATAGAACGCGGCGCCGACATGGTGATGACCACACATCTGCGCATGGAAGCATTTGGAAACGAAATCGTGACCGGCTCCAGAAAGATCATTGACTCGTTGCTTCGACAGATGCTCGACTTTGATGGTCCCGTGATCACCGACGATCTGACTATGGCGGGCGCGGCGGCTCTGGGAAATATCGGCGAACGGGCGGTGGCGGCCTTCAACGCCGGTCATGACATCCTGCTGTTCGGCCGTGACTACGAGGCGGCTATGAGAGCCTACGATTTCTTCTATGATGCCGTCAATCGTGGTGATGTCGACCGAAGACAACTACAGGCGTCGCTAAGTCGTGTCTCGGGAATCAAGTTCAAGCTGGACAGATCCACCGTGCGTTAGTTCTATGAAGGATGTGTCTGCCCCGAATAGTCAACCGAAAGCAACTGACCCTGCTGGGTCTGAACTCCGGAACCTCGGCCGACGGACTGGACATGGCGGTGGTGAAGATTCGACGGTCGACCCGCGGTGTCAGTGTGAAATACGTGGAAGGATGCGAACGGAAGTTCAGCAGTGCGTTGCGAGACCAGGTACATCAAGTGGCCGATTCCGACGTGGTAACGTTGGAAGATGTGATCGAACTGGACAACCTCCTGGGGGAGTTTTTCGGTCGCACGGCGAAGTCGTATCTGAAGCAGATGGAACGCCGGGGAGTAGAGGTTGACATGGTAGCCTCACACGGACAGACGGTACGTCACCGGCCAAAGAAGGTTCGACGGCTGGGCAAGTGGATCCACGGAACGATGCAGTTGGGTTCGCTTGATCGCATCGCTGCGGCCACCGGTCGAGTCACCGTGGGTGATTTTCGACAGGCGGATATCGCCGTGGGAAACGAAGGCGCCCCCATCACCACCGGCGCCATGCAGCGACTGTTTGCAGACAAACAGCACTCGCGGTTGATGGTCAACATCGGCGGCATGGCCAACTACTTCTATTTCCCGGCCAAAGATTCTCCCCTGAAAATGTCCGCCGCCGACTGTGGACCGGGTAACAGCCTGTGCGATCTCCTGAGCAGCCGCCTGTTTTCACAGCCTCACGACTCCGCTGGGCGCATAGCCACATCCGGTCATGTCAACGACGAGTTGCTCGCTCTGTTAACGGCGGACGACTTCTTCTCCGGCCGGATGGTATCCACCGGCAGGGAGAGGTTCGGGGTCGCGATGGCCGAGTCCATCATCGCGTTCGGAAGGTGGTACCGCGCAGAAAAGGCCGACCTGATGAGGACGGCGGCGGAACTGACGGTCTGGAGTGTTGCTCGCAAGCTCCGACCGATGGCGCGCCGCGACCATACCCTGACAAATTTGTATTTGACCGGCGGCGGACGACGAAACATCTTCTTTGTACGACGGCTTGGGCAGCTTCTGCCTGAGTTGACAATTCGATCGGCCGATGAACTCGGACTCGATGCTGACTTCATCGAAGCGGCTGCTTACGCCGTGATGGGCGAGGCCTGCCTTCGCGGTGAAGCGCTGCCGGCGAAAACAAACAAGCAGGCGAGTCGGACGCGACCCGTTTTGGGAAGAATAGCACAGCCTCCCCACCGGGATGTCCGGATGTCGGCGATAAGGCGAAAAGGATGACATTGAAAAGGATGGTTCGGATGATTGCCCGTATCGGGACAGCGGTGCTGGTTGTTGCTCTGGTCTTCAGTTGCGCTACCGTGCCCATATTGAGGGATGAGAGTTCGTCCAATGTTATGCGCGTGCCGTTCGTGCGGGTGTTACTGGATGAAAGCCAGACGGAAGTCACGATCCGGGCCGACCGCCAGTTCGCTATCGAGTGTCTTCAGGGCGGTCAGCAGGAAGTTTACTACTCCAACCAGCCGGTCACTATCGTCAACCAGCGACGGACGCTCACGGTTGAGGACCATAATGGCACACCCCTGAGAGAGGGACTCGACGAAGTCAACATCATTCCCCGTGGCGCCGGCAATCGGCTGCAACTGGACCGATATCGATACCGCGGCATTATGAAACTGTTACCGACGGGACAGACGGTCCAGTTGATCAATATCGTCTACATGGAAGATTACCTGCGCGGGGTGGTTCCACCCGAGATCGGAAAACGTACCGACAGTGAAATCGAGGCCGTCAAGGCTCAGGCGGTGGCGGCGCGTACTTATGCTCTGGCTCATCTGCAGCAGTATCCTGCTGAACAATACGATATGAAATCGAGTATCATGGATCAGATCTACCAGGGGATGACGGTAGAGAACAGACTGACCAATCGTTCTATCGACGCCACCGCCGGACAGGCGATCACTTTCGACGATCAGTTCATCAACGCCTACTACCACTCCACCTGCGGCGGCATGACCGACGATATCGAAAGCGTCTGGGACCGCAAAGAGACGCCCTATCTGAAGGCCGTGGAAGACTCCGGCGCCTGCTCCTGGTCGAAGTACTACACCTGGAAAGAGGTCTTCACCGAGCAACAGTTGCGGGGACGGATTGAGCAGTACCTGTCCAGCGATCGCGGTCGTGATCTGGTGATCGGACGCATAACCGGTGTTGAATTGTCGGAGCGCACACCCGGCGGAAGAGTGATGACATTTATCGTGAAAACGGCCAGGGAAAAATACCGGTTCAAAAAGGATCGTATCAGATGGGTAATCGGGCGCACTTCCAATCCGGACTTGATCTTGCCGTCGGATCGGTTCGACGTGGTGATTGGTCGCGATGCCTCCGGGCAACTCGAATCGGTCACCTTCAAAGGGCGGGGGTATGGACACGGGGTCGGCATGTGCCAATGCGGCGCTATCGGGCTGGCCCGGCAAGGATGGTCGTTTGACAAGATTCTGAAACACTACTTCACCGGCGTGGATATAAAAAAGACGTACTGAGTCCACGTCGGATGACACGACCGATAGTGACGTCGGTGGGTATGAAGATGCAGCGGGTATTGATAATAGTTCTCTGTTTATTGGTCGGCGGCGTGAGCAACGCCGCTCAGCACACCTACACCGTTGGTCTCAACGGCGGCCTGTCACGGTTGACCGGTGATGATGCCAACCACTTTCCGTTTCAGAAGAGCTATGGATTAGAATTCCAGTATCGCCTGGATGATTTCTGGCGCTTACACTTCGATCTGTCGCGCCACAGCATTAACAACGACACCCTGAGCTACGCCAAGCTTTCGCTGGGTAGTGATGAGCAGCACACATCCGCGCGTTTTGAGGCTACCCGGCTGGGTGTCATGGCCGATCGACGCCTGTGGATGAAGGACTACCAATGGCGTCTCTGGGCCGGTGTCGGGGGCGGGCTGATGGTCTGGAGGGTGTTGGACCCAAACACCGGTGGAAAACTCCAGGTGCCCGGCGTCCACGACGCCACCGTAGACTTCGCCGCTACCGAACTGTTCGTGGGAGGACAGACAACTTTACAGTGGGCTGTCAGCGAACGATGGTCATTCAACTGGCGTCTGCGGGCGGACTACCTGAGCGGACTGGGAGCAGAATTTGCCGATGAGGTCACGTCGTCGCGTGGGCGAATCATGGCATCGGCAATGATCGCCGTGGGGTATTCATTCGGGCTGTCGAAAGTCTCGTGGAGATCAGAGGAGAGTTGGTTGATCACACCCGGTGAGTTGCCGCCGGAGCCGCCCGGTCAGGCTACCGATGGCGACGACGACGGCGTCCCCGATGAATCCGATCGCTGCCCAGGCACGCCATCCGGTTTGCCGGTTGATCGATTCGGTTGTGCCTCCGACTCCGACGGCGATGGTGTACAGGACAACCTCGACCACTGTCCTCAAACCGAGTTTCGCGCCCGCAATTTTGTCGATATCCACGGTTGCCCGACTGATTCCGATTTCGACGGAGTCCCTGACTATCTTGACAAGTGCCCCAACAATCCGGTGGGCGCAGCAGTCGATGGCATCGGCTGCCCGCTCGACACCGACAGCGACGGAATCCCGGACGGGCTGGACGATTGCCCAAACACCCTCTATGGTGTACAGGTTGACCCCAATGGTTGTATCGATCTTTCCATGCTGTCCGAGCCGATGGTGCTGAACATCGACTACGTGCCCGGCTCGTTCGAGATCGATCCCCATAGTCGCGAGCGGCTGAAAAAACTGGCCCTAATGCTCAGCTTTGTGCCGGCCGTCCGACTTGAAATCAACGGCTACACCGACAACATCGGAACCGCCCTCTCCAATCGAGAGTTGTCCCAAAAGCGCGCCAACCGCGTGCGTGATTTCCTGGTGACCCAGGGAATCGACCACAATCGCATCAAAGTGTTCGGTCGGGGTGAAACCAGTTTTGTTGCCTCCAACCAGACCGCCAATGGAAGAGCCGCAAACCGAAGGATAGAAATCGTCTTTTTTGAATAGTCAGAGCCAGTTATGGAATGGGAATACCTTTTAGACAATCCACTTGACCAACGCTACACTGTTTACGCCGTGGTGGTGCTGCTACCCGAACGTCTGGAACGGGTCGTGGCGCCGTTGCGTGAGCGGTACGATCCCCTTTACAACCTGATCAGTCCGCATATTACCCTGATCTACCCGTTTGAGTCGGATCGGCCGCTGGACGAATTGGCGGCTATCATCCGCGCGGAAACGGATGCACTCGCACCGGTAACATTGAAGTTGAGCTCCATCGGTGATTTCTATCCCCGTATTCCCAAGATTTATTGGAACGTAGAGAAAAACAACCCGTTTTGCGAACTCTACTACCGCCTCTATTCACGACTGGGTGTTCCCATACCTTACAAGAATTATCAGCCGCATGTAACCGTGGCGCGTGAGATATCGATGCATCGAGTGCTCCTGGTCAAGGAGAAGATTATCGACTATCTGCCGGATGAGTCGTTCGAGATCTCAGCCATCGACATGATTACGCCCTTGCCCGGCGGTAAGTGGGTTTCGGTGCGCACCTTCCCTTTGACGGAATAGCCCCCGGCCGGCGCCACAAAAAAAGAAGCGACCGGGTAGGGTCGCTTCACAAACGGTGGCGCGCACGCGCCTTATTTTCCGGCTTCTTCTTTGGCTTCTTCCTTGGCTTCTTCCTTGGCTTCTTCCTTGGCTTCTTCCTTGGCTTCTTCCTTGGCTTTCACCGCGTGAACCTCTCCCTTGCGCTCGGCAAACTTGAACTCCTTGAAGTTCGTGTTGCCTTCTTTGGTATGGCAGCGAACACAGTCTTTCTCGTCTGGCATGATCAATCCGGCCTCAAGCGCCAATTTCTTTTGCTTCTCAGGGTCAGCCGCCCATTTCTTCTTGTTCATTATCTTGGGAGACTTGAAGTCTTTGCCCGGGCCATGACAGGCCTCGCACTCTACGTTTTCAATAACAGTACCGTCGGCCAGCTTGCCGGTGATATGACATGTCACACATTCCGGCTTCTTCTGCTCCTCGGCCGACAGTTTGCCGAATGTCGTGGCGTGTTCGGTCTCCAACCAGGCGGCGTGCACGTCCTTGTGGCAACCCTTACATTTCTTGGCGCCTACATACTCATGGGTGGCTTCTTTCTTGTCCTCTTTCTCGGCCTCTTTCTTGGCCGCTTCCTCAGCCGGCAACGTACCGGTCAGGAGGAAGGCCAGGGCGGTAAAAAGGACGATAATGATTGAAAGTTTACGCATGCCTGTAAGCCTTTCTGTCAGTTTTTCGTTTCATATTGGTTTATACATATACTTGAGCGATTTAGTCCTTCAAAAACCGCTACCAAGGTATTTGGTGCGACATCTCAGGTCAAGTCATTTGCGCCTCGGCAGAACAAAAAACCGGCCAAATCCAGAATTTGCTTGCCTCTGTTTGGAGAATTAGGTAGACTTCCGGCGAGGTAGTATGAAAATCCTGATTCTGACTCAACATTTTCCGCCTGAAAAAGGGGCGGTCAGGCGTCTTTATGAATTCGCTCGGTATTTCGTTCAGAAGGGTCTGGACGTGTCGGTGATGACCGCGATTCCCAATTATCCGGACGGGATCGTGCCGCCGGCCTATCGTGGCAAGTTCTTCTGCGCCGAAGAGATAGACGGGATCAAGGTATACCGAAGCTGGGTCTTGCCGGCCTCCAATTCACAACCGACCAAGAGGATGGTTGGGTTTATCACCTTTCTCATAACGACCCTGATAAACTCGTTCAGGGTCAAGACTAAGTTCGATCTGATTCTGGCTTCGACGCCACCGGTGACGACGCCGGTCGTGGGGTGGCTCCTGAGCAAGATCAATCGCTGTCCGTTTGTGATCGAAGTGCGTGACTTGCAGCCGGAGTCCGGTGAAGAGTTCGGTAATCTCAACCAATCGCTGTTTACGCGGACGGTTCGCAGGATAATCCATGCGCTCTACCATAAGGCGGACAGAATAGTCCCCGTCACCGACGGTATCTCGACTTATATGGAAGCGATCGGAATCCCGCAAGCCAGGATGGCCACTATCAAATCCGGGGTCGGGCGGGAATTCATCAACGCCGATTCCAACGGCATCCGCGGAAAGTTCGGCTGGGATGAGAAGTTCCTGGTGTTGTACTCCGGTACGCTGGGTTGGGTGCGGCCGTTTGAGACGGTCATAGAAGCGGCGCGACAACTGGTCGATCAGCCGGATATCCACTTCGTTTTCCTGGGTGATGGACAGAAGAAGTCCGCGCTTGAAAATATGGTGCGTGACTACGGACTCAAGAATGTCAGTCTGATAGGCATGCAGCCACTGGAGAATATCCCATACTTCCTGAAGGCGGCCGACGTCTTGCTCGAATGTCTCAAGGAGGTAAGTGTCGCTAAGATGGCTTTCCCCTCAAAAATGTTCGAGTACATGGCCTCCGGTCGGCCGGTTGTGTTTGGATCCCGTCAGGGTGAAGCTATCGACGAACTCAGGCTCGCCGGCGGCGCTCTCACCTATCCGTCGGATTCGCCGGAGGAATTGCGGGATATCATCCTGAAGTTAAAGGACGGCACTATCGACCGCGAGGAACTTGGCGGCAAGTATCGCGATCATATCGTCGCGCACCACCAGCGTGAGTCCTGGGCGCAGCAGTATCTGACCTTCCTGGAGCATATCTGATTTTCTCGGGTGTCCACGCCCGACGACTTCCCACATAGATCCAATACTGCGCTTACGTACTATCCTGTCCCGGGATTGCATTCACACCGACACCGTCTTGTGCCCGACGGGTCTTCAGACCCGGCGGGAAATATCGCTGTCAAACGGGGCGACCTAAAGATCAACCCGTCACAACATGGGCACGTCATTATGCAGGCTATTTATGGGACAGAACAGTACGAGTTCCCCAGTCGATAAATACTGGTGGCCGTAACTCCTTCGCTAAACATTTCCGGGAAGAAAGACGTCTCTATGTTGTATCCCCTCCAGAAGACAGTTGTAACTCTCATGCACCCACTTAAGGAGGTGGATTATGCAAACCAGGAAATCACTCCCCTATCTGCTGGCCGCAATTCTGATGGTCGGCGCGGCCATTATCATCAACGCCGCCGCGGTCGGGCAGATCAAAGGCACTATCACCAACAAAGAGACCGGCGAAGCGGTGATTGGAGCTTCGGTGATGGTGGTCGGAACTACCTACGGCGCCATGACCGACTTCGAAGGAAAGTATATCATACGTCGACTACAGCCGGGGACCTACACGGTAAAGATATCCCATTTGGAATTCAATACTGTGGAGGTTATCGAGGTTGTCGTCAAGCCGGACCTTGCGGCGGAGGTGTCCATCCAACTCGAGAAGAAGACAACCGATATCGGCAAAACTATTACGATATCGGGTCAGCGCGACATCATCGATAGGTTCGAAACCTCCAATCAGATTTCCATCCATAAAGAGGCAATCGAGAAACAGCCGGTTACGACTGTGGATGAACTTCTTGACCAGGGCGCCGGAGTTGTCACCAACTCATCGGGTGAGGTCTTCATTCGCGGGGGTCGCGCCGACAGCTATGCTACGAGTGTGCCGACCACAAAAAACACACAGCCGCTCAAACGCCGGCGCCACGATTCCAAACCAGCGCCACCTCACCCCCGTTGCGGCACCGGCTACTATCCGCCCGTGCACGGCGGTTCCAGTATCGTCAACGGACAACCGTACGACGCCATGTTCTTTGAAGGCTACGGCACCAATCCGTTCATCGACACCCAGAACGACCATCTCTCCACCT
>JAUXBJ010000317.1 GCA_030619425.1 bacterium | reverse complement strand
TGTTTTCGATATTATCATGGACGGCAACGGACAGAAGTGGGTGGCAGGTATGGGACGTCTGGTGCGGTTCGGTGCGGCCGATTCAAAGCAGTATATGTTTATCGATGACAATGATGAATCCATTGGCCTGACCAATCTGGCCGACGACGGCGACCGGCTGTGGGTGGGGGCAACGATAGGACTGGTGTTATTCTCCAAAACGATCGACGACGGACAGATCCAGGACAGCTACGGTCGCTTCGGTGGTCTGCCCGACTTTCCTCGGGTCAACGACGTTCTTCTCGTCGGAGACACTATCTGGTTGGCCACTTCCGACGGCCTGGCGGCGGCCGATGTTTCCAATCCGGTGCTTCTGAAGTCCCGCTACAACTGGATCACGTTCGGGGCCGACTTGTTCGACAACGCCGGCGTTGCACGTATCGTGATATTTGATTCGGCCTTTTACGCGGCGACCTCCGGTGGATTGTGGCGATTGGAACTCACAGACGTCGACACGACGATTACACGTCTCGATATCTCATTCGGCGACGGCTTCATGGACCTGGCTGTCGTCGGCGACTCGCTGATCTTTTACTGTGAATCGGGCATGGGTGCGATCGTCGACGGCACGCCGACACTCATTCCCACTCCCGGCCTGCCGGCGGCGCCGAACACCGGCCTCAGTTTTGGAGGACGACGTTGGCTGGCGGTTTCACAAAAAGGTATCTATTACGACAGCAATGGGACCTTTGTTGAGTTCCGTCGCACCGGACTTCCAAACAACCAGGTCAGCGATCTGACGGTCAATCGCAACGGTGTCATCACGGCGGCTTTTACATGGCAGCCGGCGGCTACCCTCATCGACAATCTCTGGGAGTCCTATAGTTTTTATGTGGGCGAACGCACGACCCTGCTGATCTCGGATTCCAACGGTGTCCCCTGGCTCGGCACCCGGGGCAACGGTCTGTGGCTCCTGGGGGGGGATACGGCTATAAACTACGACGAGCAGAATTCCACCCTCGTAGGCAATAACGACGATCCGCCTCCCTATCCGTGGATCGTCGTAAATGGTCTGGCCACCGACGGGCGGTATCTATTTGCCGCCTGCTACCGAGCCGCCAACGGTTACCCGGTCGCCTTCGCCGATCTGAACAACATTGATGACTCCGTCAACGGTTGGGATGCACTTGGCTCCGCCGACGGTATCGACCATACGTTTGTGGTTTCGCTTGATTACCGGAACGGCTTTGTGGCCGTGGGCAACGAGTTTAATGGCGTGTATGTCTGCAATGTGGGTGACGATCCCTTTGACCGCCCTGAGAATTCCTGCACCCATTACACCGAGAATAACTCATTCCTACGCTCCAATGGCATTCGCGTTGTCCGCTTTGCTCCCGACGGAATTCTCTGGGTGGGGACGAACGTGGGATTATCGCGTTATGATCCCGGCATCGAGAGGTTCGTTGATGTCGATCTTCCGGCCGGCGTCGACCGGGACATTACCGATCTCGAGTTCGATGGTCGCGGCAATCTCTGGGTGGGCACGCGAGACGGTCTGGCCCGTTTCGACGCCTCTACCGGACAGTTCGAGGTGTACACCACCGCCAACAGCGGGCTGGTCGCCGACCAAATCAACGCCCTTTCCCTCGATCAGGCTACCGGAGACTTGTACATCGCCACGAACAACGGCATCTCGCTGCTGACATCAGCGGTGGAACGAATCGAGTTTGACCTGGACCAGGTGGTGGCGTTTCCCAATCCGTTTGTTATCAATTCACCGCTCGACAGTCTGGCCTTCAACTTTGGTCGTCCGGGAATGGTTCGAATCTTCACCCCCGCCGGCGAACTTGTGAGGAGACTGGATGCCAACCGCGGCTGGTTCGGCGACAATCAGGCGGGTGAACGTGTAGCGTCCGGTGTTTATGTCTACCTCCTGGAGGACGACCAGGGCAATATCAAGCGGGGCAAAATCCTTCTGGTACGGCAGTGATGGAAGTCTCGCGACTGACAAACTCACGTCTGAACACCGACCTGCTTACAACCCTCACCGCTGATTCGTTATTCGGCTCCATTGGGTTCGCCCGACTCTGGGAGACAATGGGCGGGACACCGGTTTATTGGGCGGCTTTTGTAGATGGAGAGATAGTCGCTCTGCTGCCCGGTGTCGAGTTCGGTCGGCGCCCGTTGAAACGTTTTCAGTCCATGCCTGACGGCATCTACTCACGAATCCTTTCTGAAGCGAGGGACCACCACGCACGACGGGAGATGGCCCGCGCCCTTTTACAGGCGGTAGCGAAAGCAGGATACGTCAAAACGTACATTACCGACTTCCACGGCCTGATGGAGGTTCCGGAGACGTATGCTGCCCAGCTATGCCGCACGACGATTGTCGACATCTCCGACAAAGACTGGCGGCCGCCGAACCGCAGGCTGCGAAGGTATATACGCAAGGCGGAACGAGAGGGGATGGCGTTGGAACGCTTCCAGGCCGACCGTCACCTGGAGAAATTCGTGTCGCTGATGCAGGCCACTGAGCAACGTCACGGACAAAAACCACGCTACCCAGTAGAGTTCTTTGCGGCTTTGGCGGCGCTCGCCGAGACCGATAATCGCATCATCTGGTATTACTGCGAGCATGAGGGCCGGCCGGTCGTCTCGCACATCAGCTTCATTGACGGCGATGTGGCTCTGCACTGGCAGTTGTACTATGACAAAACCTTCTCTTTTCTCAGAGCCAATCAGTTCATGCTGTGGAAACTTGTTGGTGAATTGAGACGACGCGGCGTTTGCAGGTTGAGTCTGGGTGCCTCGCCGCCGGGTGCTTCCGGACTGGTCGACTATAAGGCAAAGTGGGGCGGAGACGAATATACCTACAACTGCTACGTTCACAAATCCGGATTGGGCAGGCTCTTGTGAACGAGTCGAATATGAGAGTCCTGCTCTTGGCCGACGCCCGAGCTTTTCACACCGAACGGTTCGCTCGGCAGCTTCAGACTCAGGGCTGCGATGTCCTGACCGCATCGCTCGAAATCGGCACAATGGAATGTCGCCACCTAACGGGACGAGGTCCGGTCAAATGGCTGCACTACCTCTCGGCGGTGCCGCAGCTTCGGCGATTGATCGAGCAGATTCAGCCCGACGTGATCAACCCGCACTTTGCATCCGGCTATGGTTTCATCGCGGCTCTGGCACGCCGGGGAAACCAACCGCCGATCGTGCTCAATCTCTGGGGTTCCGATATTCTCATCGTCCCGCGAAAATCGTGGTTGCACAAAAGGAAAACACGCTACGCTCTTAGGGCTGCGGATTACGTGATCGGCGATTCCGAATTCCTGGTGTCGGCGGCTGAAAGGCTCGCGGGTGGTATAGAGCGATCTGTTATCCCATGGGGCATCGAACGCCGCTTCCTGAATTTGCACAAGGATGATTACTCCTTTCAGAAGCCTCTGCGAATCATCGTTCCCCGTACGCAGGCGCCTGTCTACAACAATGAGTTTATCGTCCGAGCGCTAAAACCATTGATTGACGACGGCACAGTGGGCCTCACCTTTCCATCGTTCGGACCTGATGCGGTACGATTCCGCGATGTGGTCGCGCCGTATCTTGATAGCGGTATCAACTTGTACGATGCCATGCCTCGCGAGCAGTTCCTGGCCTTCATGGCTCAGCACGATGTATACCTGTCGGCCTCCCGCTCCGACTCCTCACCGGCATCGTTGATCGAAGCGATGGCGCTGGGGTTGCTGC
>JAUXBJ010000382.1 GCA_030619425.1 bacterium | reverse complement strand
GACCTCGCCGCCCAGTGCCTTGATGATCTTGTCCATCGTGACCGGCTGGTGCTGGTCGTCAAAGTCGGCATACGGGCGAACCAACTGGCAGCCATAATAACAGGCGACCCGGTGGCCAGCGAGAGGTTGCTTGACTTTTTCGGTAATCTTATCAAGGCCGATTTCGTTCACCAGGATATCCAGGGGATGCCTGACACGAACGCGGCCCTTGTACTCCAGACCGGCCGCAGACAGTGCGTTGTTGACTTTCTCTCTGATCTCCCTGTGCTCAGCAAGGTACTTGTGTGTCTTGTTCAGTCCCAGGTAGCACGCGGCGCAGGGAACAACCAGGTCCGGCATGGCGATATCACCGCCCTGGCGCTCGGCCAGCGCCAGATTGCGGGCACTGAGAGTGAATGCCTTGAGTTCGCTGATGGACATATAGGCGGTGGCGCCGCAACAATTCCAGTCCTCAAGCTCTTCCAGCGGTGCTCCGAGCGCCTCAAAAATGGCCACCACTGACTCGCCGTACGCTTTGCCGGTGCTCTGAGACGAACAGCCGGGGTAGTAAAGGTACTTCATGCTATCTCCCTTTCCTCGGCCTGCAGTTCGCGCTGGCTTTTGACCATATGCTGTCTATCGAGGGTTTTGAGCATTTTGTGGAGTTCGCCTCGACGTTTAATGGATTCACGTCTGAGGGTCATCCGTCCTTTCAGCCACAGACGCATCCCCAGTCCGGCCTGCTTGAGCATGTCGAAGGGATTGGTTTTGAGAAACAACCTTACCAGCAACCAGCTTTCGGTGCTTCGGCCGGTTTTTTCCACTTCGGCAAAGAACTCGCGAGCAAGAATGGGGATTGGCAGGCGCTTGGGGAATGCTCCCTCGCGGATGGCCACTCTCTTGGCGGCGTACATGAGGTCGGTGATGTTGATATCTTTGGGGCACTCAACGGCGCAGGCGTAGCAGGAAGCACACAGCCAGGTGGTCCGGCTGGACATGACATCCTCCTTGAATCCGGCCCGGATCATGGCAATGATTTGCCGGGGGGTGTGATCCATGCACGGACTCAGTGGACACATGCCGCTGCAGGTGCCGCACTGAATGCAGGAGAATAACTTCTCGCCTCCTGGGATTGACGCAATTTCGTCGGCAAAGCCTGGATCCAATTCGGACTCGAACTGAATCTTCGGCCACCCTTGCCACTTCTCCATAAAAAATCCTCCTATCGCGGCAATGACGCCTCCGGGGCAGGATACCATACCGATACCCTGTCTCCGGAAACCTATTTGTATGTGGTGGCGCGAATACAGCACAAGTCCGACCGTTGAGGCGGGTCAGACCGTGATGTCGCTATCTTTCGTGGTCGTCGGAACCATCCCCCTCTCAGTCGTTGTGCTCGGCGCGCACACAACCAAGATGTCGAATCGGTGTTGCCCAGGGAATGATGTGGATGCACAAAACCTCGCGGCGGGCGACGTTATGACCCACAGAAACGAACACCCACGAAAAATAATAATTGCCGGCAAAACGAATCATCACGACACCTGTGAATAAGTTCACAAACTTACACATAATAAACTGCCCTTGTGCAGTGAACCCGATCCAACAGCCAGCGGTCGGCTGAAAGGACCTCTAAAAGTGACATAGAAATGCGACGTCGATTAAACGCGATGCGTTTCGGCGTGACGACAACCTTTACCGGCTCAGCGCCGGGAAGCGCTGATATTAGTACCACCACCTTATCAGAACCTATCTAAACTTAACCTGCCCTAATCATATACCGAATCATCTACTAAGTCAACCAAAATATGTTGGGATTTCAGGGCGAGACCCTGTTCTGGTGGGCATGCTGACGGTAGCAAAAGGGCGATGGTCAGCCAAGACCACCGCCCGGGAAAAGTCCAGTGAGTGAGAAATCAGAAAGCGGCAATGAAACCTGCCGTTATCCTGTTTTCCTCGGCCTCAATATCGTAGGTCTCTTCCAGAATGAGGCGAATATTGGTGCGCAGACTGTGTTGGCTGTTGAGTTCAATTTTCTCGGTTGAGACGGTGAGGTCGGTGGCGTCGTCAGGGATTGTGAAAGTGAAAGTCTCCAGTTTGGTCTCGCGGGGGCCCAGACGGTAGTCAACACCCTGCGAAGCCGTGTTCCACTGCTGGATGGTCATCCGTCCCTGGGGGTCGAAATAGGGTTTCCTGAAAATGCGGTCGCCGACCGGAATGCCGTCTCGCTGTTCGACCGCGTTCTTCGTTACTTCAGATGCGTGTCTCAATCGCGGCAACGTAGACGGGATCATCGGTGTCGGCGGCCCCGTCGACATTGCCGACCTGACATACCTCGTGGCCTATCTGTTCAGTGGCGGAATGCAGCCGCCTTGCCCCGAAGAGGGTAACATCGACGGCCTGACTGGCGCTGGCGGGCCGATTGATGTCACGGATTTGACCTATCTGGTCGCCTACCTGTTCTCAGGAGGACCTCCCCCACCGCCATGTCCGTAGTGATCGCCTGTTCCCGGCGGTGAAAGATCGTAATGGCCACTCGTTCGCAAGATCGGGTGGCCGTTTCACTACCGCTGATCTGTTCCAGCGACAGCCTAAAGACAAACGGGAAAACGCTTGACAAGTCTCCAGGGGGGGGGATATCGTACAGGCGGCGGGAGAGATTAATCAAAGTAAAAAGAATGGTGGACTCGAGGGGATCTCGGTTGGGCAAACAGGACATGATAGTACGTGTTGTTTCACTTCACATTCCGTTAATAAAGAGTTATCAGTCGTTATTTCCCGGAGCAGGTCTCAAGTAACACAATAAGGGAGGGCGGTTCCGCGGAGCCGCTTCTCACTTGTGAAACATTCAGGTTATTGTCGGGTTTCGCGGTTGTTCGCCGCAACGAACTCCCTGGAAAACCGACCTACTGTAAACACGGAGGAGCAGTGCAATGGACATTATGACAATGGTCTTGGCATTCTTGT
>JAUXBJ010000103.1 GCA_030619425.1 bacterium | reverse complement strand
GGACGCTTTGGAAGAAAGGGCGTACGTGTGGGACAATACGGTTCGATATGCTGAGGGACGCTTAATGGCTGATGAGTTTGTCGAGGTTGCGGAGCACAAGGACGCCGAAGATGCTCGGGCTGTTCTTCAGCACTATAGGGAACTGCAATTCAAGATTCGGTCTCAACTATCTTAGGTCCCTAACAGTAGAAAGGCTCCCGCCCTAAGCTATTCTTCTTTGACACCCCCGCAATTGAGAAGGGTTGACAAGGAAATCCGGCCGCCAGCAGGTCATGATCGGGAATTGAATGTGGGTCTATCTCGCGGATGTCACCTTCAGGAACCTCACCAAACCGTGCCATGTACGTCTTCTGAGCATACTTGTCCCATTCACTGGAAAAGAGGCATCGCCCACCGACACTTTCCAAGCCAAGTCGGAACCCTCCTATTCCAGAGAAAAGATCGATGAAAGTAAATGGCGTTGATTTCGTCTCGGAGGCAATCTTAGCTTGTCCAATCTCGAAGAGATCTGATTGGCGTGGTTCGCCTTTGGCTTCGTGTAGAATAGCAAGAAGAAAGTCCTTTTGGCTCATCATGCGCCGATGTCGTTCTTCATCAATCCAGTTCTTTATGTCGTCGGGTACATCCCGCACAAGTAATTGCTTTGCGATGACTGACCTCCAAAGGTTTTTCGTACCCGAATGATATCAAAACTTCCCAGCGACTGTCAATCACATATTTGCCCCCCCACAAGAAAAGCCCCGGCGGGAACACCGGAGCTTGGGGCAAAATATCTGCAGATAAGGGGTAGGCTTAGTACATGCCGCGCACGGGGACTGACGCCGGGCATGGAAAAGAGGGTCTCTCAATGGCCTGCCAGGTAAAATGAAATACCGGCTTCAACCACCTTTCGGAATCAGATCACCCAGCCTCGATCACGGCACGCCTGCGCCACGCGGTCAATAGCAATTACGTAGGCGGCGTCTCGCATGAAGAGCTTCCGTTTCCTGGCCAACTCGCTGACAGCGATAAAGGAACCTGTCATCTTCAGGTCGAGGCGGCTCAGTACCTCATCCTTCTCCCAGTAGTAGTTCATATTGCTTTGCACCTGTTCGAAGTAACTGCACGTCACACCGCCGGCATTGGCCAGGAAATCAGGGATCACAAAAACGCCACGATCCTTGAGAGCCTGATCAGCCTCAGGAGCAGTTGGGCCGTTGGCGCCTTCAGCGATCACTTTCACCTGCTTGGAGATTCGGGATACGTTCTCGCCGGTGATCTGATTTTCCAGGGCGCAGGGAATCAGTATATCAGCGTCCTGGTCGATCCAGGCATCACCGTCGGTTACCTCATATCCGAGATCGCGGGCTTTCGCTTTGTCGATGCCGCCAAACCGGTCGGTGATTCCTCGCAGAGCTTCAAGGTCGATACCGTCCTTCTTGACAAAAGAATACGATTTCTGATCAGCCTGGTCCCAGCACGACACGCAGACAGCGGTTCCACCGATTTGTTCATAGAGTTGTATGGCATACTGAGCCACGTTACCAAAACCTTGTACCGAGACGGTTGTATCGTCCGGACGGATGTCCAACTCCTTCAGCGCCTCCCGGATAGTGAACACTACTCCGAAACCGGTTGCTTCCGTTCGTCCGAGCGACCCGCCCATGCCGACCGGTTTCCCGGTGATAAAGCCCGGATGATGTCCGCCGTGGATGTGCTCGAATTCATCAAGCATCCACAACATGTGCTGAGCGCTGGTCATCACGTCAGGCGCCGGAATATCCGAGATCGGTCCCACATTGCGCGCGAGTTGTCTCACCCAGCCTCGACAAATCTGTTCCTGCTCGCGGGCGCTCAAGTTGTGAGGATCGCATACGACGCCGCCCTTGCCGCCGCCGAGAGGGATTTCCACAACTGCGCATTTCCAGGTCATCCACATCGACAGAGCACGGACAGTGTCAATCGTTTCGGCCGGGTGGAATCGAATCCCCCCCTTGCACGGGCCCCGGGCGTCGTTATGCTGGACACGGAACCCACGAAACACTTTGATCGTCCCGTCGTCCATGCGAATAGGTATGGAGAACTGATACTCTCTCAGCGGATTACGCAGCAACTCCCGGACCGATGTATCCAGTCCGAGCGTGTCGGCTACACTATCAAACTGGGTTTGCGCCATTTCAAATGCATTGAAACCCTTGTTCATTACCGGTACTCCTCTATCGTACTCACGTTAGACTATGGCTCCAGTCATCTCCGTATCCAGTCATCCACCATGGTCAGCCAACGTGCGCACCATGGATGCCACAGGTCGAACAGGTCCCTTCCGACATCGTCGACGGACCGCTCAACACGTTCCTCATTTAACGAAGCCAAAGGTAGTCATTAGCCGCCACCTGTCAAGGCAATTGTGGCCGTCCGGTCAGGGGCTGCCAAGCCTTGGTCGAGAGAAAAGTGCTTCGAAGATATACATCAGGTCGTCCCGGAGATGCCGGCGCCGTTTTCAGCAATCGTTACCGCGACCTCATCGGGTTTAACTGGTCCACCGAGATATCAATCCGATCTGATGTTCTGTCACCGGCATAGCCATACTCTGGATTCACGGTGCCTTTGGAATGGTCGCCGGCTCTGACGGCTTAACTCCGACCAGTCCTCTAATCGACTTTTTCATGGAGGATATTGTACTTTCTATTCCGACGACTATCCAGTATCTAACTCCCATCACAAATAACGGACATTGCGGTATGCAAAAATCTACGATTTGGAGATAAGTTGGAATTATCATCGCGTCGAAAAACTGTTGACGTTGATACTGGAGAAATCAGAGTCTCATCCGAACCCGCAATTTTGCAATCAATAGCTCTCGGTTCATGTGTTGCCGTGGCAGTATATGAGCGAAACAGGAAAATCGGTGGGTTGGCTCATATCATGCTTCCCGGAAAATCTCCAACGTCTAATGGCAACACCAAATATGCCGAAGATGCTATTGAAGCTCTGATTGACAGTACAAAGAAGCTGGGGGCAGAGATTACTGATTTGGAGATCAGTATTGTGGGGGGCGCAAATGTACTCCAGGAGGGAGATATCCCCGACAAAGTAAGAGAGTCTGTGCTCGGTTATCTGAAGAAATTGCAATTGAGATTGAATTGTATGAGGGTCGGAGGCATCGAAAGGCGAAGCGTCTTTTTGGATACGACATCCGGAGAAGTGTATTATACTGAAGGTGAAAACAGTACAAAGATATTGCTGACTAAAATCGAGAGGCTTTAGTGTTTGGGAAGGGTATAGTGAAACACAGCAAATCAGAAGATGAAAAATCGATGACTAATCAGGACATGAACGAAGAGAATTCGGCTTCCTTATCTCGCACAGTGTTTAGAACGTATCTACGGGTTGAGGGTTCTGAGAAATGAAGAATAGTGAAAACAATAAGCATCTTGGTGCTGGCGCCAAGATGTCTGACGGAGGCAACCAGTCAATGGACAATGGAGCGATCTCACCAGAGCGCACTCTCCTCAGGCGCTATGGTGCTTCAGTATCGATAGGCCTCATCGGCCTGACGCTGTCACTGGCTGCGTTTTTCTTTGTTGGAGAATGGGAAACCAAGTGGCGTAAATTCGGCTTTGATCGATTGGCCGAGGCACGTTGTAATTCTTTTAAGAATGAGATAACTCATCATCTGCACGAACTGGTAGCTCTTAGGCGATTCTATGATGGTTCGCAGTTCGTGAGCCGCGAAGAGTTTGTTCGATTTGTCACGCCGATTCTTGTTACTGATCAACATGTTTGTGGGTTTGCCTGGGCTCCCCGTGTAACTGATACAGATCGCAATGCTTTCGAGCAGGTTTTGCAAGCGGAAGGATGGGCACACTACCTGATTCACGATTCCTCAGTTGCAGGTGAAATGGAAGTCGCGGTTCATCGTAAGGAGTATTGCCCGGTTCTGTATCGCGCACCCCAACTGGACTGGGCGATTGGCTTGGATCAGCTCTCCCTATCGCCTCAACGTGAGGCTATCGAACAAGCGCGCGATATGAATCAAGTGGTAGTCACAGGGCCGACCGTATTCCCGGGTGAACCGACGGACAGATTCAGAGTCATTGCCTTTGCACCTGTCTACAAAAAAGGTCTGCCGATCACAACAGTCGAAGAGCGCCGCGCCGCCATTGAAGGCGTTGTCTCTTGCGCCATGGGAGTCGGCGATATCTTAGAGAATGTCATTGGGGAACTGCAACCCGGGGGGGTAGATACTCATGTGAGCGACCTTAGCGCACCCGAGGGAGAGCAATCCCTCATCCAGTACCGGGCGCGCTTACGCAACCAGGGAGAGAGTGACTTCTCGCGCAATGTGGAGAACAGTTCCGAGATGTCATTTGTTACTTCCTTTGACGTAGCCAATCGGACATGGGAGATGCGTTGCATGCCGTCATCAGGTTATCTGGCGTCTCATCCTGAATGGATTCACTGGATCTTGCTGCTAGGTGGATTGATTCTCACGTCACTGTTGGTAGTATTCACCTACACACGGCAGAACCGTATGGCCATCGTTGAGGAACGGGTGGATGAGCGTACAGCCGAATTGCGGGCAAGTGAGCAACAACTGAAAGCCTCTAACCAGCAGTTAATTGCAAGTGAGCAACAACTGAAAGCCTCTTATCAACAGCTAATGGCCGCCGAGCAACAACTGAGAGCTTCTAACCAACAGCTAAGGGCCGGTGAGCAACAACTGAAGGCAGCCAACCAACAGTTGATGGCGAGTGAACAGCAGCTTAAGGCAACCAACCAGCAGTTAGTGGCAAGTGAGCAACAGCTCCGAGTATCCAATTACGACCTGAGTAAACGGGTCAAAGAACTCAATTGTCTATATGGTATCTCCCATCTCGTAGAATCACCGGCGTCGTCACTGGAAAGTACATTTGAGGGCACATGCGATCTTATCAAGGAATCATGGCAATATCCTGACATTACGTGTGTCAGGATTATTGTGAACGGTAGAGAGTTCAAAACTGCCGGCTACAGAACAACCGAGTGGAAGCAGTTAGCTGACATAGAGTTGGATGCGATGACAGTCGGGCATGTTGAAGTCTGCTATTTGGAGAGTATGCCTGAATCTGATGAGGGGCCCTTTTTGAAGAAAGAGCGTAATCTGATTGAAGCTATTGCTA
The DNA here is from genome assembly GCA_030619425.1 of bacterium. GTDB lineage: Bacteria > Zixibacteria > MSB-5A5 > GN15 > FEB-12 > JAJRTA01. The sequence goes on along the minus strand of JAUXBJ010000103.1, from coordinate 1,590 downwards.
AGAGGGCTGGAGAAATCATCAAGTGGAAACAGACGGAACAGGCTTTGAAAGAAAGCGAGGAACGATTCCGGAATGTGGCTGAGAGCATGGCCGACTGGATCTGGGAGGTGGACACTCATGGTGTTTACACCTACGTCTCTCCGGGTATCGAGTCCATTATGGGCTATACGACTGACGAGGTTCTTGGGAAAACACCGTTCGATTTCATGCCTCAGGAAGAAGCCGAACGTGTAGGTCTTCAGTTTCAGGCGATATCGAGAAACAAAGAACCCCTCCGCAACCTCGAGAACTGGAACCTTCACAAAGATGGTCACCGAGTTTGTCTTCTGACCAACGGCGTCCCGCTACTGGATGACCAGGGAAATCTACTCGGTTACCTTGGCGTTGACCGCGACATCACTGAGACCAGACGCCTGCAGGCTTTGGAATCACGTGCAGAACGACTCGAAACGGCGGGCACGATTGCCGGGCAGGTGGCGCACGATTTCAATAATCTTCTGGCGCCCATAATGGCGTACCCTGAGTTTATTCACGAGGAGCTTCCGCACGATCACAAGGCCCACGCTTATCTTGACGCTATCGAAAACGCTGCGCAGAAGATGGCGAATATCAACCAGGATCTGCTGACAATGGGTCGCCGAGGCCACTACAACCTGGAGGTATTAGATCTGAACCGAGTTGCGTTGCAGGCGGTACAGGAGATGGAATCACTGACAAAAACAGTTACCTTCGAGATGAAGCTTTGCAAAGACCTTATGAAAACCAAGGGCGGCGGCGCCCAGATTCACCGCATGCTCAGCAATCTGCTGGTGAATGCTCAGGACGCCATGCGGGATATCGGGCAGATTACTATCAAGACCGAGAACTACTACGCCGATGATACCTCGGTCGCGTTCGGTCGGGTTCCCAAGGGGGAATATGTCAAACTCACTGTCTCCGACAACGGCTGCGGTATCCCTGATGATATAATCCAGAAGATCCTTGATCCTTTCTTCTCAACCAAGACCACCGACAAGAAGCGTGGTTCGGGCCTTGGGCTGAGTGTTGTTGATGCGGTCATAAAGGATCATGACGGCTACCTTGACCTGAGCAGCACAGTCGGTCGTGGAACTTCGTTTTATCTCTATTTCCCGGTAACCAGAGAAAGTACCGGCGAGGAGGCCTCTGAGCTTCTGACCGGCGGCACAGAGAAAATACTGGTTGTTGACGATGATGATATCCAGCGCGAAGTATCCACTCAACTTCTGAAGAAGCTGGGATATAAAGTCAGTTCTGTTGAGAGCGGTGAGAAAGCCATCGAGTTCCTCGGGGCGAATGAGCAGGACCTCGTAATTCTTGATATGGTGATGCCGGGTGGGATCGACGGCGCTGAGACATATCGACGAATCCTCGAGATTAGTCCGCATCAGAAAGCAATCATCTTGTCCGGGTTTTCGGAGTCGGATCGAGTATTCGAAGCTCAGGAATTGGGAGCCGGCGCCTTTGTACGAAAGCCAATTACAAGAGAGTCTATTGCCGCAGCGATTCGAACTGAACTCGACAGGGCTGGGGAAGGCGGTTCATCATCCTCGTAAGTGTCAAGAGTCATAT
>JAUXBJ010000144.1 GCA_030619425.1 bacterium | reverse complement strand
GTATGGCAAGCTCGTTTTTGGGATCACATGATCAGGGATCAGGAGGATTTGAACCGACACATCGACTACATCCATTACAATCCAGTGAAACATGGCTTGGTAGATTGCCCTCACGATTGGATGTGCTCTTCGATTTACGACTATGGAGACCGCTACTCAACTGACTGGGGTGTTAGGGAACCACTTGGCCTCAAAGGTGAGTTCGGAGAATGAGAAGATGGCAGGTCTGCGGACAGACCTGCCCTACAAGAGCTTCTCCTCGGCTGTCCCTTGATTCCCCTGGATACATCGGTCAAACACGGGAAGACCGGGAGGTTTGCCGCGCACAAGATATAGGACTTGATTCTATCTTGTTTTCTTGCTATATTTGATCTGTTGCGATGACGACATCGTTGTTCAAGGCTGCCGCTGTTTTCGCTCGGCTGTCACTAGCACTACTTTTGCTGACAGCCGTTTTTCATGTGGGAAGTTATGCTCAGTCGGGGGACTCGCTGCCGTTTATAGACCATACCCACTTCGATCCGCCACCACCAAAGTCGGCTGTCAGTCCGTACCACACTTCGCAAGTTCACATGAATGGTCGGTTCTGGACGACTATCGTAAACAATGGAGTAGTGGGCAATATCTTCGGAATCAGATTGCCCACCGAGCGTAAGACGGCGCCATCGTTCTACTACCCTCAGTACAGTCGAGTGCAGCATGGTTACTATACCGGTCTCTGGATCGGCGGTGTGGTGGGAGACGATACGCTGGTAACAACCGCCATTGATGAAATCGGCCAACGCGAGTTTTACCCGGATGTCTACCCGCTGGGCCAGTTCGACATAAGGTCATCCGATCCCACATCACCGCACTTCGACCGGCACGCCAGCGCCGAAATGGAGTTCCACGCGACATTCACCGACACCTTCGAGGATCATCCCTTCGTCCCTTACAACAGCTATGACAACCGTACTCACAAACCGCTGAATCTGAAGGTCCATCAGTCCAGTTACTCATGGTCGCACCGATACGGCCAGGATTTTCTGATCGTCAACTACAGTTTTACCAACATCGGACTAGACACGATCAAGTCAGCCTGGGTGGGCATTTATTATGGCGGCTGTGTCCATCACCGAAGCGAGATGCCGTACCCGTACCCGGACGATGTTGAGGGTTACATCTACTCGGCGCCTCACGAATTCGAAGAACTGGGCGATGAATTGCTGCGGATCGCCTGGATCGTGGACGAGGATGGCTGGGCGGGAACTTTTGGCTGGAATTTCGTGCGTTCGCCCCACGTTTTTGGGGTGGCCCCCTTGCACGTACCCACCGGCGCCACCGAGTCCAATTTCAACTGGTGGAACAGCGCTCGCGGACCGCATTACAACTGGGGTCCGCGCCGCGAAGGTTCCGGGCTGTGGCCGGTTCGTTCTTTCTATGGCGGATTGGGCATGCCGCTGAGTGACCGTAATCGGTATTATCTGATGTCCAAGCCGGAGATTGATTACAGTGGGTTCGAGGCAGCGGTTAATCACACCATCGACGGCTGGCTTCCCCCTCACCGCAGCGCCACACGGATCGCCGGCGGACACCAGGTTCAGTTGGTGAGTTCGTTCGGCTCGTTTACGATGCCGCCGGGAAAAGTGGAAAGTTTTGCGGTCGTTCTTGCCGTCGGCGAGAACGTTCACACCCAGTCGAATGCCTATCGCGAACTATTCAACGCCAGGTCGCCGCAAGCTTATATGGACTACCTCAGTTTCGAGGATCTTGTTACCAACGTACGCTGGGCGCGGGTCATCTATGACAATCCGGGTGTTGACACCGATATGGACGGGGACTCCGGCAAGTGGTTTATCCATTGGGATCAGACTACACAGGAATCCGTGAAAGTTTTCTACGAGGGTGACGGGGTGCCGGATTATCGGGGGGCTTCGGCGCCGCCGCCGCCGCCGGTGCGCGTTTCGGCGGAAGACGGTCGGATCATATTGAGATGGAACGGTTACGAAACGGAAAACCATATCGATCCGATGACTCGGGTCAAGGATTTCGAGGGGTATCGGGTTTACCTCTCGCGCTCCACCATCGAACAGGAGGCGGTGCTGGTATGGTCCTATGACCTCGAAAACTACAACCGCTATCGCTGGAACATTCTGCGAAACCGATACGAGCTTAGAGAAATACCGTTCACCCTCGATTCACTACGGGCGCTGTATGGTGAGTCGTTCGACCCTCTGGCCTATTCGCATTACGATCCGCTCTCACACAACGGAGCACTGTATTACTTCGAATCCGCCGACTACAACGCATCCGACTTTCTGAACCCTCGCGGCATCCACAAGGTCTATCCCGACGCCGAACTTGACACCTCCGACGTCGACGAGGAAGGTCGCATGCGCTACTACGAATGGGAATACGTGATCGAAGATCTGCTCCCCACCGTCCCCTACTGGGTATCGGTTACGGCTTTGGATTTCGGCCATCCGGGTAAATCGCTTGATCCTCTGGAATCATCGATTCATCGTTCCATGATTAAGGTATTTGCCGTCAGTCACGGCGATGATGTTGTGCTCAAAGACGGTAAGTTAGATGTTTACGTTTATCCCAACCCCTACAAGGTGGATAACGATTACTATCGGCGAGGATTCGAGAATCGCCTGGATGCAACCGGGACCGACCGGGCGCGCACGATCTACTTTGCCAATTTGCCGCACAAGTGTCGCATTACCGTCTACTCTCTTGACGGCGATTTGATACAATCCATGGTCCATGACGAACCACTCGGGAGCGGCACAGCCTCGGTGCACCGCTGGAATCTGATCAGTCGCAACACCGAGGCGGTGGTTTCCGGTCTTTACTACTGGGTGGTGGAGTCGGAATTCGGCAGCCAGATAGGTAAGCTGGCAATTCTAAAATGAGCACTTCAGTTCGTGGCGCCGTCGCTGGAGTGCTCGGAAGCTTTCAAGCGCAACATCGTTCATGCTCGAATCGTACCATTCGTGAACGGTTGTCAATCCCGTCGCCGGATGGTATATTGAGTTTGTGCCTCAGGAATTGAACGGAGAGCCACTAAGTGAACCTGTTGCGTCGAATGATTCGTACGATCTGTCTTACCGGCTTGCTCGGCCTGACGCTTGGAATCGGCAACGGCTGGGCGCAGCGGTTGCCGATACCTGTTGACAATCAACGAAAGATCGATTTACCCAGTCAGAAGAGTGCGGCTAATCCGTACATTACGATGCGCCTGCACGACAACGGTTACTTGTGGACTGTCATGAACAACAACAGTATCATCGGGAATCTTTTCCGTTTTCAGATGCCTAATGAGGGCAAACAGGCTCCTTCGTTTTACCATCCCGGTTACAGCCGCACACAACATGGTCATTACGCAGCCCTTTGGGTCGGCGGAGTGGTGCGCGGTGATTCCCTGGTGACAACCGGGATGGACGTGGCCTGGGATTACTGGGATGTATACGATCGGGGCTACCCGATGGAGTTCTGGCCGGATCAATGGCCGTTCGGTGATATGACGGTGCGTTCCAACGATCCCGGATCCCGCTACTACGATCCGCAGGCTCAGGCGGAATTGGAAATCGAAGCGGTGTACACTGATACGGCGGAAAACCACTGGTGGGTGCCGTACAATCCGTATGACGGCCGCGGACATGTGCCGATGGGTCTGAAGGTAACCCAGACATCATACTCCTGGTCTTACAAGTACGCCCGTGATTTCATACTCGTTGACTACTTGATTGAGAATAAAGGATATGACACTATCTACGACGGGTTTGTGGGGACCTACCTCGTCGGCGGTGTATTTCATCGCGGTGAACAACCCTGGCCCCCATACGACGACATCGAAGGTTACATCCGATCGGTGTCTCACGAATTCGAAGAAGTTGGCCGGGAGGATCTGCATCTGGCCTACATCCTGGATGCCGATGGTTGGTCGTGGTCTTTTCCCTGGGACTTTCTCAGGACCAGCAGCGCCTTTGCCATCGCTCCGCTGCGCGTCCCCAAGGGGGCCAGTCTTTACAATTTCAATTGGTGGGTGCATCAGGAAGGCGCCCGGTTCAACTGGGGTCCGCGCCAGTACGGAACGCATCAATACCCGCTCAGATATTTCTCCGGCGGCCTCGGGATTCCCTACAGCGATCGGGATAAGTACTATCTCATGACCAAACCCGAAGTTGATTATTCAGGTTACGAGGCGGCCATAGACCATACCGATGAGAGTTGGCTGCCACCGCATGAATACGGGGGCCTGATGGCCCGCGGACACTTCCCGAAATTCCTGCAATCCTACGGTCCGTTCTTGTTGCCTCCAGGAGGGGCAGTCAACTTCACTATCGTCATGGCCATCGGCGAGAATGTCCATTATGATCAAATGGCCTTCCGAGAGATTTTTGACACCCTCAATCCATATCCATTTATGGATCAATTGGATTTCGATGATCTGATTACCAACGTGCGTTGGGCCAAACAGATTTTTGACAATCCGGGCCTGGATACTGATCAGGACGGTGACTCCGGCAAGTACTTCGATCGCCTCGATACGATAAGCGGGGACAGTGTCCGGATATATTATGAAGGGGACGGAGTGCCGGACTTCCGAGGGGCTACCTCACCACCGCCACCGGAGCTAAGGGTGATTCCGTCCAACGGACGCATCATCGTGCGCTGGAACGGTCGCAATACCGAGAACTACTTTGACCCGCTGAGCTATGCCCGCGACTTTGAAGGGTACCGAGTATACCTGTCGCGATCGACGAATTTCGACCAGCCGGCGCTCCTGACTTCCTACGACCGGCAAGATTACAGTCGTTATCACTGGGACCACCGACGAGAGCGATATAGGCTAACTGAGTTGCCGTTCACCCTGGATTCTCTGAGAGTATTGTATGGTGAAGGTTTTGATCCTTTGTCGTACAGTATCGCGACACCCCTGGTAATCGGCAACGAGTCGTACTACTTCGTGGGAGTGGACTACAACGCTTCGGAGATGACCGACAGTACTATCCATAAACTCTATCCGGATGCCGTTAACGATACCGGCGACGTTGATGAAGAAGGCCGCATGCGGTACTATGAGTACGAGTATGTTATTGAGGATTTGCTGCCGACCGTGCCTTACTGGGTGTCGGTGACTGCTTTTGACTTTGGTCACCCGCCGAAGAATCTCGACGCCCTGGAGTCCCACCCGGGGCAGAACATGGTGATGGTAATGGCGGTCGACCAGGAACCTGAGGTGCTGCTCAGCGGCAAGTTGAACGTCTATTGCTATCCCAACCCGTATCGCATTGACGGAAACTATCGTGGACGCGGCCTTGAAAATCGCGGCAACGAACTACCGGTGTCGCGGTCCGGCACCATATACTTTGCCAACCTGCCCGATAGATGCACGATCTCAATCTACACCCTCGACGGTGATCTGGTACGACGGATAGAACACGATGAACCCGAGGGGAGCGGCACCGCCTCGGTGCATCGATGGAACCTGATCACGCGTAACACCATGTGGGTGGTGTCGGGGCTGTACTACTGGGTGGTGGAATCAGCATACGGCAGCCAGATCGGCAAGCTGGTTATCATCAAGTAACGACGACGGCACACAGCTTCGCATTCTTTGCGATCATGGATTTGTCGCTGTACATCTTGCGTCCTCCTCCGTAAATTGTAGTGAAAGAGAATAGTCGATACCGCTCAGTGGTCCGCTGCCACATTGAACGTCTGCACATGCCGGTTTTGCGAGTGAAAACAGAGCACCCATGAGAGAACCCGTCTGCTCCCGGTCCAACTCTGCATGCCCTTTTGTTACCAGTCTGCTCAGACGGTTCCTAACCTTTAGCGTGACCGCCTCAGCGCTTTTTTC